>NZ_JBHYVA010000010.1:0-34747 GCF_042750055.1 Streptomyces sp. NPDC059456 | reverse complement strand
GCGGGGGGGCGCGCCCCCCTCGGCACGGCTATCTCAGGTGGTCCGGCCCGAAGGCCTGCGGCAGCATCTCGGCCAGCGGAAGGATCCCGTTCGGGGTCTCCACCAGCAGTTCCGGTCCGCCGAACTCGAAGAGCAGCTGGCGGCAGCGGCCGCACGGGACGAGGATCTCGCCCTTGCCGTCGACGCAGGTGAAGTGCGTCAGGCGGCCGCCACCGGTGGCCTGGAGGGAGGAGACCAGCCCGCACTCGGCGCACAGGCCGAGTCCGTAGCTGGCGTTCTCCACGTTGCAGCCGACCACGGTGCGGCCGTCGTCGACACGGGCGGCGACACCGACCGGGAAGCCCGAGTACGGGGCGTACGCCCGGGACATGGCGTCCCGGGCGGCCTCGCGCAGGGCTTCCCAGTCCACGTCGGTCACTTGCCCTGGCCCTTGCGGTACGGCAGGCCGTCGGCCTTGGGCATCCGCAGCCGCTGCGAGGACAGGGCGAGCACGAGGAGCGTCGTGACGTACGGGGCGGCGTCGACGAACTGGCTCGGCACGGAGTCGGTCAGCGCGTACCAGACGAACAGGCCGGCGGCGCACGCACCGGCGATGGCGGCCTGGAAGTGCTTGCGCTTGTACAGCTGCCAGACGACGACCGCGGCGAGCAGGATCGCGATGAGCAGCAGCATCGCGTGGACGTTCTCGGCGCCACCGCGCAGCCGGAGGCTGTAGGTGAAGCCGAAGAGGCCCGAGCCCAGCGCCATGCCGCCCGGCATCCAGTTGCCGAAGATCATGGCGGCGAGACCGATGTAGCCGCGGCCGCCGGTCTGGCCCTCCTGGTAGATGCCGGTGGACACGATGGCGAGGAACGCTCCGCCGAGGCCGGCCATCCCGCCGGAGACCATCACGGCGATGTACTTGTACTTGTAGACGTTGACGCCGAGGGACTCGGCGGCGACGGGGTTCTCACCGCAGGAGCGCAGGCGCAGACCGAAGGCGGTCCGCCACAGCACCCACCAGGTGGCGGGGATCATCAGGACGGCGACGACGGTCAGCAGCGACAGGTTGGTGACCAGACCGCCGATCACACCGGCGATGTCCGAGATCAGGAACCAGTGCTTGGCCTGGAGCGTGGCCATCCAGTCCGACAGCCCCGGCACGGTGATCTCCGTGATCGGGTCGATGCGGGGGGACTGCTTGGAGGAACCGCCCGGGACCGCGTCGAAGGTGAAGTTCGACAGGTACTGGGTGAAGCCGACGGCCAGGATGTTGACCGCCACACCGGAGACGATGTGGTTGACGTTGAACGTCACCGTGATGATCGCGTGGAGCAGGCCGCCGAGGGCGCCGCCGATGATGCCCACGAGGACGCCGGTCCAGGGGCCCCACTGGTAGCCGGCCCAGGCGCCGAACCAGGTGCCGAGGATCATCATGCCCTCGAGGCCGATGTTGACCACGCCCGCGCGCTCGGACCACAGGCCGCCGAGGCCCGCCATGGCGATCGGCACGGCGAGCTGGAGCGTGCCCGAGATCTGGCCGGCGGAGGTCAGGTCCTGGGCACCGGAGATGACGCGGACCAGCGAGATCAGGGCGAGACCGCCCGCGATGATCAGCAGGATCCAGGGCAGGGTGAGCTTGCGGCGGCCGCCGCCCTTCTTGGGCGCGGCGCTCGTCGCGGAAACGGTGCTGGTGCTCACGCCGCGACCTCCTTGTTGTCGGTCTTGAGGGCGTGCCCGGCGGCCAGCTCCTGGCCGACCTTCTGCTGCTGGCGGCGGATGCCGTAGCGGCGGACGAGCTCGTAGCTGACCACGACCGCGATCACGATCAGGCCCTGCATGATCACGCCGATTTCCTGGGCGTAGCCGTTCTGGTCGAGCCCGGCGGACGTCTGCTTGATGAAGGCGAGCAGGAACGCGGAGAACAGGATGCCGATCGGGTTGTTGCGGCCGAGCAGCGCGACGGTGATGCCGGTGAAGCCGATGCCCAGGGGGAAGGACAGGTTGTACGTGTGGGACTCGCCGAGCAGCAGCGGCATGCCGGTCAGACCGGCGACCGCGCCCGAGATGAGCATCGCGGTCATGATCATCTTCTTGGCGTCGACGCCGGAGGCCTGCGCGGCGGACTCGCTGGCACCGGTGGCCCGCAGGTCGAAGCCGAAGCGGGTCCGGTTGAGCACGAACCAGTAGACGATGCCGAGGGCGAAGGCCACGAAGGTGAAGCCGTAGATGTCGCCGCCGGGCAGCGAGAGCGCCGGGAACCAGCCCGACTCCGGGATGTCGCCGGTCGTCAGGTCGTTCGAGCCCGGAGGCTGGACACCGAGGTTCTTCGGCAGGATCAGCCAGGCGATCAGGGAGGTCGCGATGGCGTTGAGCATGATCGTGGAGACGACCTCGCTCACCCCGCGCTTGGCCTTCAGGATGCCCGCGATGCCGGCCCAGAAGGCACCGGTGACCATGGCGACGAGCACGATCAGCAGGATGTGCAGCGGCCCGGGCAGCGAGACCGAGGCGCCGACCACGGCGGAGATGACCGCCGCGAGACGGTACTGGCCGTCCACACCGATGTTGAAGAGGTTCATCCGGAAACCGATGGCCACGGCCAGGGCTGCCAGGAAGTAGATGCCGGCCTGGTTGACGATCAGGACCTGGATGTCCTCGTAACCGGCCTGGTCGACCATGATGCGCAGCGGATCGATCGGGTCGACGCCCGAGGCCGCCAGCACGATCATGGTCAGTACGAAGGCGCTGATCAGTGCGAGCGCCGGGCCGGCGACTGCCAGGAGCAGCCGGTCCTTGTCGAATTTCTTCATCGGGCCTCGTCCTCCGTCGTGTCACCGTCGGCAGCGGCGGAAGGGTTGTCGGTGGCTTCCAGGTGACCGCGGGCGGCACCCGTCATGGCGGTGCCGAGCTCCTCGGGCGTGACGGTGGCCGGGTCGGCGTCCGCGACCAGGCGGCCGCGGTAGATGACGCGCAGGGTGTCGGACAGGCCGATCAGCTCGTCGAGGTCGGCGGAGATCAGGAGCACGGCCAGGCCCTCGCGACGGGCCTCGCGGATCGCGTCCCAGATCTGCGCCTGCGCACCGACGTCCACACCGCGGGTGGGGTGGGCGGCGATGAGGAACTTCGGGTCGTGGCTCATCTCGCGGCCGACGATCAGCTTCTGCTGGTTGCCGCCGGAGAGCGAGGCCGCGGTGACGTCGATGCCCGGGGTGCGGACGTCGTACTCGCGCACGATCCGCTCGGTGTCCTTGCGGGCGGCCTTGGGGTCGAGGATGCCGCGCTTGGAGTTGGGCGCCTCGGTGACGTGGCCGAGGATGCGGTTCTCCCAGAGCGGGGACTCCAGCAGCAGGGCGTGGCGGTGGCGGTCCTCGGGGATGTAGCCGATGCCCCCCTCGCGGCGCTTGCGCGTCGGCGCGGTGGAGATGTCCCTGCCGTCGAGGGTGATGACGCCGCCGTCCGGCAGGCTCATGCCCATGAGGGCCTCGATGAGCTCCGTCTGGCCGTTGCCCTCGACACCGGCGATGCCGAGGACCTCACCCTTGTGGATGGTGAAGTCGATGCCGGCGAGCACCTCGCGGACGACGCCGTCGGGGTCGGTGTCGGTCAGGCGCAGGTCCTGGACCTCGAGCATCGCCACGTCGGTGACCGTCGACTCGCGGGTCTCGGGCGTGGGCAGCTCGCTGCCGACCATCAGCTCGGCGAGCTGCTTGGTGGTGGCGGTCTTCGGGTCGGCGGTGCCGACCGTGGTGCCGCGGCGGATGACGGTGATGTCGTCCGCGACCTTCAGCACCTCGCCGAGCTTGTGCGAGATGAAGATGACGGTCAGGCCCTCGGCCTTGAGCTCGCGCAGGTTGTCGAAGAGCGCGTCCACTTCCTGCGGCACGAGCACCGCGGTGGGCTCGTCGAGGATGAGGGTGCGCGCACCGCGGTAGAGGACCTTGAGGATCTCCACGCGCTGCCGGTCGGCGACACCGAGGTCCTCGACCAGCGCGTCGGGGCGCACGCCGAGGCCGTAGGCGTCCGAGATCTCCATGATCTTCTTGCGGGCCTTGCCGCCGATGCCGTACAGCTTCTCGCCGCCGAGAACCACGTTCTCCAGGACGGTGAGGTTGTCGGCGAGCATGAAGTGCTGGTGCACCATGCCGATGCCGCGGGCGATGGCGTCGCCGGGGTTGTTGAAGGAGACCTGTTCCCCGTCGATGGCAATGGTGCCCTCGTCCGGCTTCTGCATGCCGTAGAGGATCTTCATCAGGGTCGACTTGCCGGCACCGTTCTCACCGATGAGGGCGTGGACCGTGCCCTTGCGGACGGTGATGGCGATGTCCTTGTTGGCGACGACGCCGGGGAAACGCTTGGTGATGCCGTGCAGTTCTACGGCGGGGGGGCTGGACGCGTTGATGACGCACTCTCCTTGGCGCGGAAGGAGCTGGAAAGCCTTGTGGCGGGGGGACAGGGCGGGGAGAGAAGGTATCGCGTCCACGATGCCTCTACGCGCGTAGCACTGTCGAAAGTGAAAACTTGTGACCATGCAGGTCACAAGCGTCACGGACGCGGTTCGGGGCCCGGGAGCGGTAGAGACCGCGTTCCCGGACCCCGAGACCGTTACTTCACGTCAGGGACGGCCTTACGGGGCGGTCTTGACGTTGATCTTCTTGGCGATGATGTCGGCCTTGGCCTTCTCCACCGCGGCGGTGACGTCGGCCATCTTCTTGTACTCGGGGTTGGAGTCGGCCAGGCCGACACCGTTCTTGTCCAGGCCGTAACGGATCTCACCGGTCGCCGGCGTGCCGTCCTGGACCGACTTGATCTCGTTGAAGACCGCGTCGGAGACGTCCTTGGTGACCGAGGTCAGGATGTGGTCCTTGTACTTCGACAGACCGGCCTGGTTGTACTGGTCCGAGTCGACGCCGATGGCCCACTTGCCCGCGTTGGCGGTGGCCTCGATCGCGCCGGTGCCGGCGAGACCGGCGGCGGCGTAGATCACGTCGGCGCCGCTGTCGAGCTGGCCCTTGGCGGTCGCCTTGCCGAGGTCGGGCTTGGCGAAACCGGAGAAGTCCGGCGGCTGGGACAGGTAGGCCGACAGCACCTTGGCGTTCGGGTTGGTGTCCTTGACGCCCTGGGTGAAGCCCGCCTCGAACTTCTTGATCAGCGGAACCTCGACACCGCCGATGAAGCCGACCGTGCCGGTCTTCGACGCCTTGGCGGCGGCGACGCCGGCCAGGTAGGAGCCCTGCTCCTCGTTGAAGACCAGGTTCGCGATGTTCGGGCCGGTCACCGAGGTGTCGTCGATGAGGCCGAAGGTCGTCTTCGGGAACTTCTCGGCGACCTTCTTGATGGCCGGGGCGTAGGCGAAGCCGACGCCGATGACCGGGTTGTTGCCCTTGCGCGCCAGCTCGGTGAGGCGCTGGACCTTGTCGGCCTCGCTCTCGCCCTCGGTGGGCTCGGCCTCCGCGGTCTTGACCTTCAGCTCCTTGGCGGCCTTCTCGAGACCCGCGTACGCGGCGTCGTTGAAGGACTGGTCACCACGGCCGCCGATGTCATAGGCGAGGGCAACGGACTTGGCACCGCCCGACTCCGAGGGGGAGGAGGTGGTGTCCGACGACTTCTTTCCGCCACAGGCGGTGGCCGAGAGGGCCAGCGCCGCGGACGCGATGCCCACGGTGGCGATCCTGGTGATCCGGCGCAAGGGGAGGCTCCTTCAAAACCTGACCGAAGCGCCACGACCGGCGCTGGTTTCGCGGCGATCGTAACGCGCGTAGATGTCAGTTAAAGGCCCGTTCATGAGTCGTTATCGGATCGTCGTGAATCGGACAGTGACCGAACGGTAACTCCCCACCTGTCCGACCCTTGTGTACCAAGGGTTGGACAGGTGTGATCGCAGGCGCTCAGATGTTGTAAGAATCTTTACCCGATCGGCCGGGACCGGCGTCCGTCGAGCAGGGCGGCGGCCGTGAAGAACTCCACGCCGACCCCGATCGCGGACTCGTCCACGTCGAAGTCGCCCCGGTGCAGGTCCCGCTTGGCGCTCGCGCCGGGGGTGTGCACACCGAGCCTGGCCATGGCCCCCGGCACGTGTTCCAGGTACCAGGAGAAGTCCTCGCCGCCGAGGCTCTGCTCGGTGTCCTCGATCGACTCCTTGCCGAGCCGGGCCGCCATCGACTCGCGCAGCAGCTCCGTGACCACCGGGTCGTTGACGACCGGCGGGACCCCGCGCACGTAGGTGATCTCCGACTTGGCACGGTGCATTGCCGCGATCTCGTCGATCGCGGCGTGGATCTGGTCGGGTGCTTCGTGCCAGGCGTTGATGTCGAGGCAGCGGATCGTTCCGGACAGCTCGGCGTGCATCGGGATCACGTTGCAGGCGTGCCCGGCCTCGATCCGGCCCCAGGTGATCGACATGCCCGAGCGGGCGTCCATCCGGCGGGACAGGACGGCCGGCAGATCGACGGCGACCCGAGCGGCGGCGGTCACGAGATCGGTGGTCAGGTGCGGCCGGGCGGTGTGTCCGCCGGGCCCGGCGAGGGCGATTTCCAGCCGGTCGCAGGCGGAGGTGATGGGGCCGGTCCGCAGTCCGATCTTCCCGGCGTCGACCCGCGGGTCGCAGTGCACCGCGATGATGCGGCCCACGCCGTCCAGGACGCCCGACGCGATGGCGTCGGTGGCTCCGCCGGGCAGCACCTCCTCGGCGGGCTGGAACAGCAGCCGGACGGGACGGGGCAGCAGGCCCTGCCGGTCGAGATCGGCGAGGACGAGTCCGGCGCCGAGCACGACCGCGGTGTGCACGTCGTGGCCGCAGGCGTGGGCGCGGTCGGGGAAGGTCGAGCGGTACGCGACGTGCGTCTTGGCGTCCGGAATGGGCAGGGCGTCGATGTCCGCGCGCAGGGCCAGCATCGGCCGGCCCCCGTCCCAGGTACCCACGTCACAGATGAGGCCGGTTCCGGAGGCGAGCACGCGTGGGCGCAGGCCCGCTTTCTCCAGCCGGGCCTTGATCGCCGCCGTGGTGCGGAACTCCTGGTGTCCTAGCTCGGGGTGCATGTGCAAGTCCCGGCGGAAGGCGATCAGTTCGGCACGCAGGTGGTCCGGAAGCTTGCCGGGCAGCTCGGGCCGGTCGGGCGTGCCGGGCAGGGCGGTCTGGGACTCGCGGGACATCAACTGGTTCACCCGTTGAAGGGTAGGCGCACGAATGGCTCAACTGGCCGGAGATCACCAAAAGTTCATGCCGTTAGGGGAAAAAAACCAGACCTCTGGACGCATGACCGGATGCAGCCGGGGGTAAACTCGCGCGCTCATCCGGCCGCAGAGGCCGTCTGGGCAGGGAGTCTGTGCACATCACGGGCGGTCTCCGTGACCCCGGCGAGGAAGGTGCGGGCCCGCGGCGAGGCGGAGCCGGTGAGCCAGGCCGGGTCGACATCGCATACGGCGACGGTCACACCGGTACCGGTCAGTGCGTACGGCAGGGTGTGGACGACCGTGGACGGAAAGCTGACGATCGTTCGGCCGACCGGTCCGCGCCGGGCGATCAGCTCCAGCGGCAGGTCCGGCCGGACGATCTCCAGCCCGGTCGCCTCGCTGAGCAGCCGCAGTTTCTCCGGGGATTCCCGGCGGTGCGCGAAGTAGCGGGTGGCGCCGTGCTCCAGGGTCAGGGCGCGGACGGCGTCCAGGTAGCGGGCCGGGTCGACCACGCCGGTCTCCACGAGGGAGGTGCCGACGAGGTCGGTGCCCCTGGTCAGGCGCGGCGGGCCGAACCGGGACCGGGTCCAGGCGAACTCGTTGACCCGCAGCGTCATCGCGCCGTGGACGGTGACGGGCATCGAGCTGAACACCTCGACGCGCCGTCCGGTGCCCGCGGCCGGGGTGAAGCGGCGCCGGGCGGTGGCCGAGACCGGCGCGTAGACGAGCTCGCGGACACGGCCGGGCAGGCCTCCGCCGCCGACGCGGTGCCAGCGTACGAGGCGTTCGCCGCGGGCGGTCTGGGCGACGAACTCCATGGTGGCGGTGCCGTCGTCGACCACCACGAGCTCCTCGGCCCGTACGAGGGTGAGCAGCAGCTGCACGTAGCGGGAGAAGGGGTCCCCGACGACGACCCGGCGCGCGGCGCGCACGTCCCGGGCGAGCGCGGCCAGCGCCTTGAACGGGGCGAGGCGTCCGCCGCGGGCCTCCTGCCAGCTCACCTCGTACCCCTCGTCCCGCGCCAGGCCGGCCATCCGGCGCAGCTGCCCGCGGGACATCGGGTCGGTGGGCGGCAGGACGACGATCCGCAGCCGGGCCGCCGCACCGGCGGGACGGTCCGGGGCGGCGGCCGTCCCCCCGTCGGCCGTCCCCCCGTCGGCCGGGGCCGCGCTGGCCCCGGCTCCGGGCTGCGGGGCGGGGCCGCGTGCGGCGCGGCTGGGCTGGCGGGGGACCGCGTCGAGCAGGGGGGCGCCGCCCGGCGGGGACGCTGCTTCGGCGTGCGCCCACTCCAGCACGTTCAGGAGCTGGACCGGGCTTTCGACGAAAGCCAGGGTGGAGGCTGAAGGGGTCACCACGTACTCCTCGTCTGGGGCGGGGCGGGGCGTCGTACGGGACGGGCCGCGGGTCAGACCGAGGCGAGGGCGCCCTGGACCCGGCGGAGCTTCTTCATGGGGCCGAGCTCGGAGTCGTAGACGCGCTTGACGCCGTCGCCGAGGGCGGTCTCGATGGTGCGGATGTCGCGGACCAGGCGGGTCAGGCCGCCGGGCTCCACGGAGGCGGCCTGGTCGGAGCCCCACATGGCGCGGTCGAGGGTGATGTGCCGCTCGACGAAGGTGGCTCCGAGGGCAACCGCCGCGAGGGTGGTCTGCAGGCCGGTCTCGTGGCCCGAGTAGCCGATCGGGACGTTGGGGTACTCCTCCTGAAGGGTGTTGATCACCCGCAGGTTGAGCTCCTCGGCCTTGGCCGGGTACGTGGAAGTGGCGTGGCAGAGCAGGATGTTGTCGCTGCCGAGCACCTCCACCGCGTGCCGGATCTGCCGCGGGGTGGACATGCCGGTGGAGAGGACGACGGTGCGGCCGGTGGCGCGCAGGGCGCGCAGCAGCTCGTCGTCGGTGAGGGAGGCGGAGGCCACCTTGTGTGCGGGGACGTCGAACTTCTCCAGGAAGGCGACGGCCTCGGTGTCCCACGGGGACGCGAACCAGTCGATGCCGCGCTTGGCGCAGTGCTCGTCGATGGAGCGGTACTCGGCCTCGCCGAACTCCACGCGGTGCCGGTAGTCGATGTACGTCATCCGGCCCCAGGGGGTGTCGCGCTCGATGTCCCACTGGTCGCGCGGGGTGCAGATCTCCGGGGTGCGCTTTTGGAACTTGACGGCGTCGCAGCCCGCTTCGGCGGCGGCGTCGATGAGGGCGAACGCGTTGCCGAGGTCGCCGTTGTGGTTGATGCCGATCTCACCGACGACGTAGACGGGGCGGCCGGGGCCGGCGGTGCGCGAGCCGAAGGTGCGCAGGCGGGAGTCGGGGGTGGCGACGGTCATGGCAGCTGAGGTCCTTCGTTCGGCGCGCGGGGGTGCGCAGGGGGTGGGAACAGGGGGGCGAGGAGACGGGCCCGGGCCAGGTCGTGCGGGTCGTCGATCTCCAGGACCCGGGCGGGGTCGGTGGCGACGGGGAGGGTCCGCCCGAAGAAGCGGTGCCGGGCGCTGCGGAAGCCGGCGGCGTCCATGGCATACGCGGCGCCGGTCTCCAGCAGGTCCCGGGGGCGGTCCTGCCGGCGGGGGCGTACGGCCTTGTCGTGGTTGACGCCGGCGGCGTCGCCGTCGGCCTCGCGCCAGAGGAAGCCGTGGAACGGGGCGACGGTCAGGGCCGAGTCGGCCGCGCCGGTGGCGACGGCGGCGGCGACCGACTCGACGTCGGAGGAGGTCAGGAAGGGGCTGGTGCACTGGACGAGGAGGACGACGTCCACGGTGAGGGAGTGGAGTTCCTCGAAGGCGTCGAGCGCGTGCAGGACGGCCGCTTCGCTGCTCGCGGTGTCCCCGGAGATCGCCGCGGGCCGGCGGACCGCGTCGGCCCCGGCGGTGCGGGCGGCGTCGGCGATGGGCCCGGCGTCGGTGGAGACCACGACGTCGGTGACGGTGGCGGCGCCCCGGCAGGCCTGTACGGCCCGTACGACGAGGGGGACTCCGGCCACCTCGGCGAGGTTCTTGCCGGGAACTCCCTTGGACCCGCCCCGGGCCGGAATCACGGCCAGCACCCGGGGCCGCGCGCCGCTGCCCGCGGCCGGGTCCGGGCCGGGGCCCGCGGCGGGGCGCCCTGTCGGGATCGCGGCCGGGGCGGGGGCGGGGTCCGGCGCGGCGCCCGCGGCTGGGTCCGCGGCCGGGCGCACTGTCGGGATCGCGGCCGGGGCGGGGGCGGGGTCCCGCGCGGCGCCCGCGGCGGGGTCCGCGGCCGGGCGCACGGTCGGGATCGCGGCCGGGGCGGGGGGCGCGGTGGTGTGCGGGGCGGGCCGCGCGGCAGGGGTGCTCTCGGGCGGGGTCACAGCTCGCCCATCCGGCGGATCATCGGGGCCACGCGCTGCACGCCGTGCCGGTACACCCCGCGGGCGGCCTCGCGCAGGTGCGCGCGGAGCCGGCGGCGCAGCCGGGATTCGCCACCGCTCTCGCGGACGGCGCCGGGCAGCGGGGTGCCGTCGGGGGCGAGGTGGTGCCGGGCCAGGATCCCGGGCAGGTACCCGGGCGCGGTGACCGGTGTGTAGTAGGGGGCGACGGCGGGGAGCACCCCGCGTCCCAGCAGTGCGTCGAGCCGGGCGCGGGCGGCCGCGAAGGCGTCCCCGGCGCCGGTCACGCCCTGGCCGGCGAGCCAGTCCGGGTCGCCCTGCGGCAGCAGGCCGGCGTCGAGCTGGTCCCAGGAGGCCAGGCAGCCCGAACCGAGGAAGTGGTGGTTGCCGAGCACCTCGCGGATGCCGAGGTCGGTGAGGACGGCCGTCGGGATGCCGCGGTGCAGGGATTCCAGGGCGGCCGTGGAGGAGACGGTGACCAGCAGGTCCGTGCCGTCCAGGACCTCGCCCATGTTCCCGTACACCAGGCGGCAGTTGGGCGGCAGTCCGCCGGGGATCCGCTCGGCGAGCCGCTGGTAGGGCTGCTCCTCCAGGTGGGTGGTGTGCTCCCCGGGGCGGCTGCGCAGCTTGATCAGCACCTCGCGCCCGGGGTGCAGCCGGGCGTGCCGGGCGGCGCGCTCCAGCAGGTAGGCGCGGTCGGTGCGGCTTTCGGGCACGGACGGCTGGACGGCGAAGACCACGGTGTGGGCGCGGTCGCCGGCCCGCTCGTACGCCGCTCCGTCCAGGAACGGCAGTGCCGTCTCCGTGACGGCGCCGGCGTCGGCGCCGACGCCCTCGTACACCGCGCGGAAGCGTCCCGCGTCGTGCCGGGAGTTGGCGAGGACGAGGTCGGCGCCGTGCCGCAGCAGCAGCCCGTCGGCGAGCTTCTCGTACACGACGCCGACGTACCCGGTGACGAGCACGGGCCGGGCGGCCGGCTCGGGCCACAGGGCGCGGACCCCGTGCAGCACGGCCTGGACGGCCCCGCCGACGAGGGCGAGGACGACGACGTCGTAGCGCTCGCGCTCGAGCTCCGCGAGGAACCGTGCGCAGGTCACCTCGGAGAGCCGGTCCGCTTCGACCCCCACCTCGCCGAGCTGGCGCGCGGTCGGGGTGGCCCGGCCGCGGAGCAGGTATCCGGTGAGGTGCGGCTGCGCCGCGAGGCGGCGGGCGGTGAGTGCGCCCCATTTCCAACGCGTATCGGAATCGGCGAGTACGGCGATGCGAAGGACCGCACGCGAATGAGTACGAGATGCTGCGCGATTGCTGGCTGGCACCCGGCAGAAGCTATTCCGCGATTTCGGTGATCGGCCCAACGAACGCACAACAGCGGGTTAACAACCCGTCGACTTCATGCGAAACCGCACCGGTTAACGCGCCCGCCCTGCGTCGTTCACATGGAATCCGCACACGGGCCATGGTGAATGCCGGACGGCGCCTTAATGTCTCGCGGGTGCCCAAGCTCTCTGTTGTCGTGCCGTTCTACAACGTGCAGACATACGCACCGGATGCCCTGAAAAGCCTCGAACTCAACGCCCGGGACGATTTCGAGTTCCTGCTCGTCGACGACCGCTCGACGGACGGGACGCCCGAACTCCTGGAACGGGCGGCGCGCGAGCTGCCGGGGGCGGTGCTCCTGCGGCACGAACACAACGGCGGCCTGGCCACCGCCCGGAACACCGGTCTGGACGCGGCCCGGGGCGAGTACCTCGCCTTCCTGGACGGCGACGACTGGCTGGCGCCCGGGCACCTCGCCCGCACCCTGGCCACCATAGAGGCTCTGAGCTGCGATTTCGTCCGCAACGACCATGTCCAGGTGACGGGCCGGAGCCGCAGCGTGCAGCGCGTCCCCTACGGTCCGCAGCTGGTCGTCGGCGATCCGCGCGCCGGGATCCTGCCCGCCTCCCGGGCGACCTCGGTCGACTACCCGTACGCCTGGGCCGGCATGTACCACCGGCGGCTGCTGGACCGCGGGCTGCTGCACTTCACCGACGGGCTGCGGACGGCGGAGGACCGGCCGTGGATCTGGCGGCTGCACCGGGAGGCCCGCTCGTTCGCGGCGATCGGGCAGCCCGGAATCTTCTACCGGCGCGGTGTTTCGACCTCGTTGACGCAGATCAAGGACGAGCGCCAGCTCGATTTCGTCAAGGCATTCGACCAGGTTCTGGCGGATACGGCCGAGGATCCCGATCGCGATCTTCTCCTGCCGAAAGCCGTACGAACATATTGTGCAATTATCGCGCACCATATCGGGTCCATCGAAAGGTTCGAACCGGCCGTGGCCAAGAAACTCCGTTCGATGAGCACGGCCGCACTCGGACGCATGCCCCAGGACGTCCTGGACCATGTCCTGAACTCGATGGACGCGGACCGCTCCGGCCGGCTGCGCCGGCTGCGCCGCCGCCCGGCCCGGACGGGAGCCGCTGTCTGATGGCCGCTCAGGGCACCGCGTGCACCCAGATCTTCCTGGCCTCCACCCTCTACGGCATGGCCACGCTCGCCGCCGGCATCGACGCGGGCAGCTTCCCACCGGCCGGCCGCCGCATCCTGCTCACCAGCAACCACTCCCTCACCGCCGAGGTCTCCCCCGGCCTCCCCGACATGCCGGGCTTCGCCGCACTGCGCACCCGCTTCGACGAGGTGCTCGACTGGAACGCCGCCATCGCCCCGCAGCACCCGAGCGCCTGGGCGCCCCGCCCCGAGGACGTCCCCCTGTGGGAACGGCAGCTGCGGGCCGTGTGGGGACTGGGCGAGGACCGCGTCGAGCTCATCGTGGAGTCGATCCAGGTCCCGCCCGCCCGGACCCTGTGCACGCTCTTCCCCGGCGCCGCCGTCGACGTCTACGCCGACGGGCTGATGAGCTACGGGCCCACCCGCTTCCGCCTCGACCCGCAGCTCGGCATGCGCGTGCGCCGCGTCCTGCACCTGGACCTGGTGCCGGGACTGGAACCGCTGCTGCTCACCGAGTTCGACGTACGGCCGGAGCTCGTCCCGGCCCCGGAGTTCCTGAAGGTCCTCGCCGAACTGCCCTCGTACGGACCGGGGCCGGCCGGCGCCGGCGAGGCCTCCGGCGCGGACGCGGCGGGCCGGGCGGGCACCGGCGAGGCGCCCGCGCTGCTGCTGGGTCAGTACCTCTCCGCCCTGGACCTCCTCTCCCCGCGGGAGGAGGAGGAGCTGCACGTGGAGATGGTCCGCGGCGCGCACGCCCTCGGCCATCGCGAACTCGTCTTCAAACCCCACCCCAGCGCCCCCGCCGCGTACTCCCGCCGCGCCGAGGCCGAGGCCGAGCGGCTCGGCGCCCGCCTCACCGTCGTGACCGCCCCGGTGCTCGCCGAGACCCTCTACCAGCGGCTTCGCCCCGCCCTGGTCGTCGGCTGCTTCTCCACCGGGCTGCTGACCGCCGCCACCCTGTACGGGCTGCCGGTCGCACGCACCGGGACCGAGGCCGTACTGGCCCGCCTCACCCCGTACCAGAACAGCAACCGGATCCCGCTGACGCTGGTCGACGCGCTGCTCCCCGCCCTCGCGGACGCCCGGGCCGTCGCCCGCTGGAGCCCGCCCGGCCCCGAGGAGGTCCGGGGCGCGCTGACCGGGCTGCTCACCGCGGTCGGCTTCACCATGCAGCCGCAGGTCCTGGCACCGCGCCGCGCGGAGGCCGAGCGGTATCTGGCCGCGCGTCCGGACGACCGGACCCGGCGCTACTTCACACGGCGCCGGCTGACCACGCTCGGGCTGCCCGGCGGCATCCCGGCGCAGCTGTCCTTCCTGCCGGCGAGCCCGGCCGTGCGCCGGGTGGTCCGCCGGCTGCGCCGGCTGCGGGCGGCCCGGACCGGGTGAGCACGGGCGCGCGCGGCCCTCAGCCGACGGCGAGCTTGGCGGCGAAGCCGAGGAAGAGGACGCCCGCGGCCGAGGTGGCCCCGGCCGAGAGCCGCTTGCGGCGGCGGAAGGCGGCGGACAGCCGGGTTCCGCTGAGGATCAGCACGGTCAGGTAGAGGAAGCTGCCGAGCTGGAGCAGCGTGCCCAGCAGGAGGAACGAGAGCGCCGGGTAGGCGTACGAGGGGTCCACGAACTGAACGAAGAAGGAGACGAGGAACAGGATCGCCTTGGGGTTGAACAGGCTGATCAGCAGCGCCCGCCGGTACGGCTTCTCCCCCTCGCCGCCGTCCGCGTCCGGCACGCCGGCCTCGACGTGCTCGGTCCGCCCGGTCCGCTCGGTCCGCGAGCGCCACAGCGCCCACGCCCCGCGCATCATGCCGACGGCGAGCCAGGTCAGGTACCCGGCGCCGAGCAGCTTGACGATGCCGAAGGCCACCGGGCTGGTCTGGAGCAGCGCCCCCGCCCCGGCGGCGGCGAGCGCCATCAGCACGGCGTCGCCGGTGAACACCCCGGCGGCGGCCTTGTACCCGGTCCGCACGCCGCGACGGGCCGCGACGGAGAGCACGTACAGCGAGTTCGGCCCCGGCAGCAAAATGATCAGTATGAGCCCGACGAGGTAGGTCGGCAGATCGGTGACACCCAGCATGAGCAGGAGTGTCCCATAGGGTTGCTCCTGACGTGGCTGGATTTCACCATGTGGAATCGGCTGGTTCATACGTGCCCCAGACCTCCCGCAGGGCGTTGCAGACCTCGCCCACCGTGGCCCGGGCGCGCAGGGCCTCCTTCATGGGGTGGAGGACGTTCGCGGTCCCGGCCGCGGCCCCGCGCAGCGCGTCCAGCGCGCTCGCCACCGCCCCGTTGTCGCGGTCCGCGCGCAGGGCGGCCAGCGCCTCCCGCTGGCGCTGCTCGATCTCCGGGTCGACGCGCAGCGGCTCGTACCGCTCCTCCTGCTCCAGCGCGAAGCGGTTGACCCCGACCACCACCCGCTCGCCGTCGTCGGTCTCCCGCGCGATGCGGTACGCGTTCCGCTCGATCTCCCCCTTCTGGAAGCCCGCCTCGATGGCGGCCACCGCCCCGCCCAGGTCCTCGACCCGTCGCATCAGCGCGAGCGCCGCCTCCTCGACGTCGTCCGTCATCCGCTCGACCGCGTAGGAGCCCGCGAAGGGGTCGACGGTGTGCGGCACGTCCGTCTCGTACGCCAGCACCTGCTGGGTCCGCAGCGCCAGCCGTGCCGATTTCTCCGTCGGCAGGGCGATCGCCTCGTCGAAGGAGTTGGTGTGCAGGGACTGCGTGCCGCCCAGGACCGCCCCGAGCGCCTGCACGGCCACCCGGACGAGGTTCAGCTCCGGCTGCTGCGCCGTCAGCTGGACCCCGGCGGTCTGGGTGTGGAAGCGGAGCATCAGCGACTTCGGGTTCCGCGCCCCGAACTCCTCCCGCATGACCCGGGCCCAGATCCTCCGCGCGGCCCGGAACTTCGCGACCTCCTCCAGCAGGGTGGTGCGGGCGACGAAGAAGAAGGAGAGCCGCGGTGCGAACTCGTCGACCTCCATCCCGGCGGCCAGTGCCGTCCGTACGTACGCGATGCCGTCCGCCAGCGTGAAGGCGATCTCCTGCGCGGGCGAGGCCCCGGCCTCGGCCATGTGGTAGCCGGAGATGGAGATGGTGTTCCAGCGGGGGATCTCGGCCTTGCAGTACCGGAAGGTGTCGGCGGTCAGCCGCAGCGAGGGACCGGGCGGGAAGATGTAGGTGCCCCGCGCGATGTACTCCTTGAGCACGTCGTTCTGCACGGTCCCGGTCAGCTGCCCGCCGTCGATCCCGTGCTCCTCGGCGACCAGCTGGTACATGAGGAGCAGCAGCGCCGCGGGCGCGTTGATGGTCATGGACGTGGAGACCCGGTCGAGCGGGATCCCGTCGAACAGCACCCGCATGTCCTCGACGGAGTCGATCGCGACGCCGACCTTGCCGACCTCCCCGTGCGCGAGCGGCGCGTCGGAGTCGTGGCCCATCTGCGTGGGCAGGTCGAAGGCGACCGACAGCCCGGTGCCGCCGCCCGCGATGAGCTGCCGGTACCGGTCGTTGGACTCGGCCGCGGTCCCGAACCCGGCGTACTGCCGCATGGTCCACGGCTTGCCGGTGTACATGGTCGGGTAGACCCCGCGCGTGTACGGATACGCCCCTGGTTCTCCCAGTTTGCCCCGGGGATCCCACCCCGTCAGATCCCCCGGCCCGTAGACGGGTTCGATCGGAATCCCGCTCTCGGTACTCGCCATGCGACCACGCCCTCCATCGAGCAAACGGCCCCGGGGCCGGCACGTCCGCCCCGCGACGGCTGCGGACGTTCCCTGACGGCCGCTGGTCACAATGGCGCAACATCCCCGGATCGTCTGCAACTCTCCACGCCCGCCAGGCATCACCTAGGTAACACGACATGGAAATCGGGGGACTGCGCATGCACCGCCAGAGAGTAATAATCCGCACGCTCGGGGTGGCCACCGCCGTCGCGCTCGCCGCGACCGCCTGCGGGCCCCAGAAGACGCAGCCGGCCGGCTCCGCCTCTTCGGTTCCGTCCGCGTCCGCGGCGGGTTCCACCCCCGAGAGCTCCCCGTCGACGGACAACAAGCCCGCCGACGCCTCGCCCTCGCCCTCGTCCTCGCCCTCGCAGTCCGCCCCGGAGTCGGCCTCGCCGCCCGCGTCGCCCTCCCCGGCCGTCAAGGCGGTCATGGCGAACGGCGACGAGAGCGAGCAGGTGCGCGAGCTCCAGGCGCGCCTGAAGCAGCTCAAGTACATGACGGTCGCGCCGACCGGTTTCTACGGCTCGAAGACCACCGCCGCGGTCAAGTCCTTCCAGGAGAAGAACGCTCTGACGGCTTCCGGCTCGGTCGACGAGGCCACCTGGAAGAAGATCCAGGGCCTCAGCAAGAAGCCCACCGCCGACGAGCTGCGTCCGCCGACCGTCAACGAGGTCGCCGCGCCGGACCCGCGCTGCATGACCGGCCGCGTCATGTGCATCAGCAAGGAGAGCCGCACGCTCGCCTGGATGATCGACGGCAAGGTCGTCTCCACGATGGACGTCCGCTTCGGCTCCGAGAACACTCCGACCCGTGAGGGCCAGTTCAAGGTGGAGTGGAAGGCCAAGGACTGGACGTCGACGATCTACCACACGCCGATGCCGTACGCGATGTTCTTCAGCCAGGGCCAGGCGGTGCACTACTCCGCCGACTTCGCGGCCCGCGGCTACGCCGGCGCCTCGCACGGCTGCGTGAACGTCCGGGACAAGGGCAAGCTCGCGTCGCTGTTCGAGCAGGTCCAGGTCGGCGACAAGGTCGTCGTCTACTGGTGACCGCGGGGGCCCGGCGATTCCGGAGGTTTCCGGTAGCTCCGGCGATCCAGGGATCCGGGCGTCCGGGGGATCCGGTCCGGGAAGTAAAGGGCGCGGGCAGGGCCGGGGGAACGAACCCCGCCCGCGCCGGGTGCGCAGAGCCCAGGGGTACGGGGGGAACCCCGGCTCGTGCGCGGCCGATGACCAGTCGGCTCGTTATGTACTGCGCCGCAGGTTCGAAAAGTGTTACAGGCTGTTCGTGCAGCGGCCGGGAGCGCGCGCACGGAGCGCGCACGGACCACCCGAACGATGGCCGCCGGTGCGTCAGTGCGCCGGCCGGCCGGCGGGCAGGGACACCGTCGGGCTCGCCGGGAGCAGCGTCGGCGCCTTGAGTACGTCGCCCCCGTCGTCCGAGGTCCGCGGGGCGCCCGGGGTGGCGCCCCGGGGCGGCGGCCCGTCGAGCAGCGCCTCGCAGTAGTGCGGGATGCGCGACAGCCCCTGCGCCAGCTTCGAGAGCCGGGTGCGGCGGTCGGAGGTCATGTGCCCCGACCGGTAGGCCTCGCACAGGTTCACCGCCCGCAGCCGGGTCTGCTTGTCGGCGTCCTTCAGCGACGACGCCCCGCCCATCTGGGCGTCCTTGCCGTCCTTCTCGTCCTTGCCGCCCGCGGCGTCCGGGTCCGCGGAGCCGCCGGACGCGTCCACGCCGGTTCCCGTTCCGTTTCCGAACCCCTGGACGGCGCCCGTGCCCGCGCCCTGTGTCTGCCCGCCGCCCGGGGTGGGCGCGGTGCCGTCGGTGCTGCGGAGCGGTTCGGGCCGCAGCTCCGGTCCGGGCGTCGGGCCCGTGGTGTCGCCGGCCGGCGTCGGGCTCACGTCGGCGCTGAGGGACACCGCCGGTACGGGGCCGGCCGTGTCGTGCGTGTCCCGGTCCAGCAGGCCGGCTCCGGCGGCGACCGCCAGGCCGCCGACGGCGACCCCGGCCAGCGCGGCGACCAGCCCGAACCGCAGGGGGCGGGTGCGCCGGGGCGCGGGGACGGGGACGCTGAGCGGAATGATCCGGCCAAGTTCCACGAGGGGGGCGGTGTCGGATCCGGCGGGTGCGGGCACAGCGCCCGTCCCGGGCATCTCGGACGCCCCGGGTGCGGTGGCGCCCGCGCGGGCCGCGCGGAAGGCGGCCACCGCGGCGGCCTCGCCGGGCAGTTCCGCACCGGCGGGCTCCTGCGGCCCGGCCAGCATGTCGAGGGCGGCCCGGAGCCGGGCTTCCGCCGCGTGGGCACGGGGGTCGGCGCCAGGTACGGCCTGGCCCCCGCGCAGCACTCGTTCCGCCGCCGCCCGGTCCAGCCACCTGTTGCGCTCGTCGGCCATCACATGTCCTTCTGCGTCCGCCAACGTGAATGCGTCACACCGGTTTTCTCCACGAGGCCACCGCCCCGGCCGCGCTGAGCGGGCACGGCGTCGAGATCCCTCCCGCCCCCGCCGTCCCGTGCCGGGCCACCGGCATTATGGCCGACCGGCCCGGCCGCGTCCGCGACCGGATCGGAGTCCGGCGCGAAGCCGCCCTCCGCGCAGAGCAGCTCGGCCAGTTTCTTCAGGCCCCGATGGGCTGCGGTGCGTACCGCTCCGGGCCGCTTGCCCAGGGTCTCGGCGGCGGTCTTGGCGTCGAGACCGACGACGACGCGGAGCACCACGGCCTCGGCCTGGTCCTGCGGAAGCTGGGCGATCAGCGCCATGGTCCGGCCGGTCGACAGGGCCTCCATCGCCTCGCCGGCGGTGTCGCTGTCGGCGGCGCGGCCCGTCAGCTCGGTCTCGTCGCCGCCGATGGCGGGGCGGCGTCCGCGCATGCGGATGTGGTCGAGGGCCCGGTTGCGGCCGATCCTGGCGGCCCAGCCGCGGAAGCGGTCGGCGTCACCGGTGAAGGAGCCGAGGTCGCGGGCGATCTGCAGCCAGGCCTCGGAGGTCACGTCTTCGGCGTCGGCGTCGCCGACGAGCGTGCGTACGTAACCGAGCAGGCGCGGGTGCACGGCGCGGTACACAGCACGGAACCCGCTCTCGTCGCCGCCCTGTGCCGCGAGCACCGCGGCGGTCAGCTCCGCGTCGTCCCCCAGCAAAGTCCCCAACCCGTTCACTGTCCTGTACGTGTGGCGCAAATCAGCACGTTACGGCTTTCAAGTACCTTCGTCCACGAGTTGTACGGGGAGCAACCAATCGTGCGCGAAGCGGGGTGTGACACAAAACGCACCCGTGGCGCTGACAAAAATACGGGCTTGTCGCACGAGCCCGTATCGGACGGCGACCGGGGCCTCTCCTGTGGGGGGTGGCGGCCTCGGTCGTCTTCCTCCTCCCCCTTCCGGTCCGCCGCGCCCCTCGCGCCGCTGCGGCCGTCATCCTTTCGGCTCACTTCCGGGTGAAAACCTCGGATGGGTACGACACACCCGGCCCGGCGTCGCTAGCGTGGCGGTACACCCGCGCCACGCCCCGAGGAGCCCCCCGCTGTCCAGCCACCTTCCGGCACAGGCCCATGGGGGCACCTCCCCGGGGGCACCTCCCGGACCGGGTCTGGGGGAGGGGCCCGGCGGGTCCTGCGATCCCTCCCACGGCTGCGGACTGGCGCGGTTCAACGTCCTCTCCGCCGAAGCCGCCGAGGCCGTCCTGCTGCACTGCTGCGGGAGCCGGCGCTGGGCGCAGCGGGTGGCCACCCACCGGCCGTACCCGGACCCGGGCGCGCTGCTGGCCGCCGCCGACGAGGCCTCGTACGACCTCTCCCAGGCGGACCTGAGCGAGGCGCTGGCCTCCGAGTTCCCGGTGGAGCTGGACCACGGGGCGCCGTACGCCGCGCTCCTGGCGCTGGACGCCGCCCATGCGGAGTACGAGCGCAAGTTCGGCCACGCCTTCGTGATCTGTCTGGACGGGCACCCCCCGGACGAGCAGGCGGACCAGCTGCTGGCCGCGATCCGGCGCCGGATGGAGCTGGAGGCGGACGAGGAGCGGTCGATCTCGGCGGACGAGCTGCGCCGGCTCGCCCAGGTGCGGCTCGCCGACCTGACACATTGGCTGACCTCGCCGGACGGTGCGTCTGCCGTCGATTCCGGGCTATTCGCCCCTGTGGGATAGTCCGTCCGTGCCTGTTTGATCACACCGCTGGACCCGGCGCGAGGGAACCGACAAAGCGTCGCTACGATGTCCGGGGCCGGAGGACCGTACCCGGCCGGGCCCGACCGACAAAGAAGCCGGCTGGCCCCCGCCCCGCTTCCGGAGGGTTTTCCGTGCCGGCTGGAACGTTGTACCGCGGCCGGGAAGGAATGTGGTCCTGGGTGGCTCATCGAGTCACCGGCGTCCTCATCTTCTTCTTCCTGTTCGTACACGTCCTCGACACCGCTCTCGTCCGCGTCTCCCCCGAGGCGTACGACGATGTCGTGGCTACCTACAAGACTCCGATCGTCGCGCTGATGGAGTACGGCCTCGTGGCCGCCATTCTGTTCCACGCGCTCAACGGTCTCCGTGTGATCGCCGTGGACTTCTGGTCCAAGGGCCCCCGTCTCCAGAAGCAGATGCTCTGGGGCGTGATGATCATCTGGATCATCCTGATGGGTGGGGCCCTGTACCCCGTCCTCGGCCACGCAGCTGCTGAACTGTTCGGGAAGTGACACGCATGTCTTCTGACACTTCTTCCGCCCAGGCCATCGGTGACGTGGAGGGCGTGAGCCTCTACGACGTCGACAACCCGGCGCCGTACATCGAGGCCCCGCGCAAGCGCACGGGCAAGACGCCGCGCTCGACCCGCGGCAACTTCGAGATGGCCGCCTGGCTCTTCATGCGCCTCTCGGGCATCGTCCTCGTCGTCCTCGTGATCGGACACCTCGTCATCCAGCTGGTGCTGGACGGCGGCGTCTCCAAGGTCGGCTTCGCCTTCGTGGCCGGCCGCTGGGCCTCCCCGTTCTGGCAGGTCTGGGACCTGCTGATGCTGTGGCTCGCCATGCTGCACGGCACCAACGGCCTGCGTACCGTCATCAACGACTACGCGGAGCGCGCCAACACGCGGCTGTGGCTGAAGGGCCTGCTCTACACCGCCACGGTGTTCACCATCCTTCTGGGCACGCTGGTGATCTTCACCTTCGACCCGAACATCCGCTAGGCAACGGGGCTGAGGCGAAACAATGAAGATCCACAAGTACGACACCGTCATCGTCGGCGCAGGTGGCGCCGGCATGCGCGCCGCCATCGAGTCGACGAAGCGCAGCCGCACCGCGGTGCTGACGAAGCTCTACCCCACCCGCTCCCACACGGGCGCCGCGCAGGGCGGCATGGCCGCCGCGCTGGCGAACGTGGAGGAGGACAACTGGGAGTGGCACACCTTCGACACGGTCAAGGGCGGTGACTACCTGGTCGACCAGGACGCCGCCGAGATCCTGGCGAAGGAGGCCATCGACGCGGTCCTCGACCTGGAGAAGATGGGCCTGCCGTTCAACCGCACCCCGGACGGCACGATCGACCAGCGCCGCTTCGGCGGTCACTCGCGCAACCACGGCGAGGCCCCGGTGCGCCGGTCCTGCTACGCCGCGGACCGCACGGGCCACATGATCCTCCAGACGCTGTACCAGAACTGCGTCAAGGAGGGCGTGGAGTTCTTCAACGAGTTCTACGTCCTGGACCAGCTGATCGTCGAGGAAGACGGCGTCAAGAAGTCGGCCGGTGTGGTCGCGTACGAGCTCGCCACCGGCGAGATCCACGTGTTCCAGGCCAAGGCCGTCATCTACGCCTCCGGCGGCACCGGCAAGTTCTTCAAGGTGACCTCCAACGCGCACACCCTGACGGGTGACGGCCAGGCGGCCTGCTACCGCCGCGGCCTGCCGCTGGAGGACATGGAGTTCTTCCAGTTCCACCCGACGGGCATCTGGCGCATGGGCATCCTGCTGACGGAGGGCGCCCGTGGTGAGGGCGGCATCCTCCGCAACAAGGACGGCGAGCGCTTCATGGAGAAGTACGCGCCGGTCATGAAGGACCTCGCGTCCCGTGACGTCGTCTCGCGCTCCATCTACACCGAGATCCGCGAGGGCCGCGGCTGCGGTCCGGCCGGTGACCACGTGTACCTGGACCTGACGCACCTGCCGCCGGAGCAGCTCGACGCGAAGCTCCCGGACATCACCGAGTTCGCGCGCACCTACCTGGGCATCGAGCCGTACACGGACCCGATCCCGATCCAGCCCACCGCGCACTACGCCATGGGCGGCATCCCGACGAACGTCGAGGGTGAGGTCCTGGCGGACAACACCACCGTCGTCCCGGGCCTGTACGCGGCCGGCGAGGTCGCCTGCGTCTCCGTGCACGGCGCCAACCGTCTCGGCACGAACTCGCTGCTGGACATCAACGTCTTCGGCAAGCGTTCCGGCATCGCCGCGGCCAAGTACTCGCAGGAGAACGACTACGTCGAGCTCCCCGAGAACCCGGCGCAGCAGGTCATCGACCTCGTCGAGCACCTGCGCAACTCCACGGGCAAGGAGCGGGTCGCCGACCTGCGCCTGGAGCTCCAGGAGACGATGGACGCCTGCGTGATGGTGTTCCGTACGGAGCAGACCATCAAGACCGCGGTCGAGAAGATCGCGGAGCTGCGGGCGCGCTACAAGAACGTGTCCGTCCAGGACAAGGGCAAGCGCTTCAACACGGACCTGCTGGAGGCCATCGAGCTGGGCAACCTGCTCGACCTGGCCGAGGTCATGGCCGTGTCCGCGCTGGCGCGCAAGGAGTCCCGCGGCGGTCACTACCGCGAGGACTACCCGAACCGCGACGACGTCAACTTCATGCGCCACACCATGGCGTACCGCGAGGTCGGAGCCGATGGCTCGGACTCGGTCCGGCTCGACTACAAGCCGGTCGTGACGACCCGCTACCAGCCGATGGAGCGTAAGTACTGATGGCTACCCCCACCCTCGAAAAGATGGAAGAGGCGGCTGCGGCCTCCCCGTACATCACGGTCACGTTCCGGATCCGCCGCTACAACCCCGAGATCTCGGACGAGTCGCAGTGGCAGGACTTCCAGGTCGAGATCGACCCGAAGGAGCGCGTGCTCGACGGTCTCCACAAGATCAAGTGGGAGCTCGACGGCACGCTGACCTTCCGCCGGTCGTGCGCGCACGGCATCTGCGGCTCCGACGCGATGCGGATCAACGGCAAGAACAGGCTCGCCTGCAAGACGCTGATCAAGGACATCAACCCGGAGAAGCCGATCACCGTCGAGGCCATCAAGGGCCTCACCGTGATGAAGGACCTCGTGGTCGACATGGAGCCCTTCTTCCAGGCGTACCGCGACGTCATGCCGTTCCTGGTCACCAAGGGCAACGAGCCGACGCGTGAGCGCCTGCAGTCCGCCGAGGACCGCGAGCGCTTCGACGACACCACCAAGTGCATCCTGTGCGCCGCGTGCACGTCCTCGTGCCCGGTGTTCTGGAACGACGGCCAGTACTTCGGCCCGGCGGCGATCGTCAACGCCCACCGCTTCATCTTCGACTCGCGTGACGAGGCCGGCGAGCAGCGGCTGGAGATCCTGAACGACAAGGACGGCGTGTGGCGCTGCCGCACGACCTTCAACTGCACCGACGCGTGCCCCCGCGGCATCGAGGTCACGAAGGCGATCCAGGAAGTCAAGCGCGCCCTGATCACGCGCCGCTTCTGACCTGGCGTTCCGCTTTCGGACGAGGGCCCCGCACCCCGGTTCAGCACCGGGGGGCGGGGCCCTCGCCCGTTCGGGTGATCACGCGCCCTCCGGCCGCGGGGCCCGGTCCCGTCCTACGATGATGCTCTCGACAGCGGCCCACGGGAGGCACGTGATGTCCGCAGCACCCGCTGAGCAGCCCCACGGCGAACCGGAGCCCGAGCGCACGCTCCTCGAAGAGGCCAACGTGCTCATGGAGCGGCTCCCCGGCTACCGGGCCCCGGTGAGCTGGTCGCCCTCCCCGAGTCGATCGGCGCCAAGGTGACCCTGGACGTGACCGCGGTCCTCACCGCCGCGCGGCGCAACCCCGAGCCCGAAGAGGGCGACCTCTCCTGACCGGGTACGGGGCGGGTGCGGCTGTGGAAAGATCGAGCGTATGAGCGAGCAGCAGCCGAATCCGCACTCAGGTGACAACGGGGCCCCGGGGGGCCCGGGTTACGGGTACCCGCAGGGATATCCGGCGACTCCGGGCACCCCCGGCTACGGGTACCCGGCCACCCCGCCCGCGCCCGGGTACGGGTATCCGGCCGCCCCGCCCGCGCCCGGGTACGGGTATCCGGCCACGCCGCCCGCGCCCGGGTACGGGTATCCGGCCACGCCGCCGGCCCCCGGGTACCAGCCGACCGTCGGCGGCGCCGGGATTCCGGCCCCCGGGTTCGCCCCGCAGGGCGGCAGCGGGTCCGGGCTGGCCCTCGGGGACATCACCATCGCCGGGGACCAGATCATCACCCCTGCGGGCCCGATGCCGCTCAAGGGCGCGATGTGGAACGCGACGGACTTCTCGCGCACCGAGACGAAGATCCCGGCGCACGCGGTCGTGCTCGCGATCGTCTTCTTCCTGTTCTGCCTGCTCGGCCTGCTCTTCCTCCTCATGAAGGAGAAGACCACCACCGGCTACATCCAGGTGACGGTCACCAGCGGCGGCCGCCACCACTCCACGATGATCCCGGCGGTCGACGCGAGCACCTTCCCCTGGGTGATGAACCAGATCAACTACGCCCGCTCCCTGAGCATCTGACGGGGCGTCACCGAACCGGTGGCCCGGGCGCCGGTCACTGCTGGCAGCGGCCGAACGTCACCACGTAGGTACCGGCCTGGCTCGCGCCGGCTCCGGCGCGGTCGGCCGCTCCCGGCTGGGCCCAGGCGCCGATCTCCTTCAGCGTGGGGTCGAGGACGATCTGGCGGTGGCCGTACGTGCTGACGTTCACCCACCAGTTGACCGCCGCCTTCGGGGTGCCCGAGCCTCCCCATCCCGTGTACGTGATCTCGGCGACCGCCCATGACCGGGGGTTCGGGCAGTAGCCGGCGGCCTTGATGCGGCTCTGCGGCGTCGAGCCGGTCTGCGGGTTGCGGTGCGAGTCCTTGCCCGGTCCCCACCACTTCAGCTGCACGGCGGCGGCGGAGTGCTGCTGTGCCGCCGTCGTCAGGGCCTGGTTGACGGTGAGGGCCGGCAGGCCCCGCTGCGTGCGCTGGGCGTTGATCAGGCAGATCAGCGCCGTACGTGCGGCGGTGTCGTTGCTGCTGGTCGGGGCTCGGGCCGAGGCGGCGGCGTCACAGGTGACGGCTGCCGCCGGCGCCGCCGTGACCGGTACGAGTGCGGTCGACAGGGCCGCGGTCACGGCGAGGCCCAGTGCGGTTCGGGTGAGCGAGGCGTGCCTGTTCAAGGAGTCCACCTCCAGCGGTGGCGGCGCCGGGCAGCGGGCGCACCGGCACGTGGCCCGGCCCGGGCACTACGGCTTCCCCCTCTTCTCCTCCAGGCTGCCACCCGGCCCGCCGGGCCGCCATCCAGGCGCGGGCGGGCGGACCGGCGGGCGGCATGGCGCGTCGACACCAGGCGCGGCCCACGGGACCATTCCCCCGTGACGAGGCTCTGCACGACCACGGATCCGGACCGGAGTTCACCTCACCTCGGACGGCGGGCGTTCCTCACCGCGATGGGAACCGCCGCAGCCACCTTCGCCACCGGCGTCCCCGCCCACGCCACCGACCACGCGCGGGACGCCGCCTCGGCCGTCGAGTACGTGGACGTCCAACTCCTCAGCATCACCGATCTGCACGGCTACCTCCAGGCCGCCCCCGGCGGCAGCGCCACCATCACCGGCAACGGCGGCCGGACCTACACCGTCGGCGGCGTCGCCTACATGGCCACCCACCTCGCCGCCCTCCGCGCCGGCCGCACCAACTCGCTGTTCTTCAGTTCCGGAGACGCCTTCTCGGGCTGGGAGTTCGACGCCGCCGCCTTCGCCGACGAGCCCACCATCGAGGCCCTGAACCGCATGGGCCTCGACTTCGCGACGGCCGGGAACCACGAGTTCGACAAGTCTCCGGCCTGGCTGCAACGGCACATGGAGCAGGGCGTCCCGTTCCCCGTCGAGGGCCGCGACGCCACCTTCACCGACTCCTCCGGCTCCCGCTTCCACGGCTCCGACTTCCGCTACTACAGCGCCAACGTCGTCCGGTCCGCCGACCGGAGCACCGTCCTGCCCCCGTACAGCATCGAGAAGGTCCGCACCGCGGCCGGCCAGGAGCTCCAGATCGGCTTCATCCACCTCACGGCCCTCGGGACCGAGCTCTTCCCCGGCTCCTACCAGCCCGGCCTGGCCACCCTGGACGAGGTCGCCACCGCCGACCGGTACGCGGCCCTGCTCAAGGCCCAAGGGGTGGGCGCGATCGTCCTCAGCATGCACGACGGGGCGGTCGCGGGCGCCGACTTCAACAGCGGCACCGACCCCTCCGGCCCCGCCCTCGACCTGGCGCTGCGGGTCTCCCCCGACATCGACGCCATCGTCACCGGCCACTGGCACACCCGGTTCAACATGATGCTCCCGGACCCGGACGGCGTCCCCCGCCCCTTCGTGGAGGCCGGCTGCCACGGCCAGCTCGTCAACGAGATCAGCCTCCGCCTCGATCCCGTCACCGGGAAGGTGATCCGCGAGCTGACCGTCTCCACCAACCACCCCAACACCCGTGACGTCTCCCCCGATCCGGACCTCAAGGCGGTCGTCGACCACTGGGCGGGCCAGGCGGCGGCGCGCGATGCGAGCCGGATCGGCACCCAGACCGGCTCGTTCCTGCGCACGCGCAACACCGCGGGCGAGAGCACCATGGGCGACCTCGTCGCCGACTGGGCGCTGTGGGCGGGCCGCCGCCCCACCGATCCCGAGAACGACGCCAACATCCACCCCAACGTCCCCGCCCAGCTGGCCGTGGTGGCCGCGGCCCCGCGGGTCGGCCAGGCCGTCATCGCGGGCGACCTCGTGCGCGACGCGGCGTCGGGCGGCGCGATCACTTTCGGCCACGCCTGGAGGGCCGTCGGCTTCGGCGACCCGATCGTGAGCGCGACGGTGACCGGGCAGCAGGTCCACGACGCCCTGGAGCAGCAGTGGACGACCACGGCCGGCGGCGAGCTGCTGTTCGCGCCGCTCGCCGTCTCCGCGAACGTCCGCTACACCTTCGACACCCTGGGCGGGGTGGGCGACCGGGTGGACCCGGCGGACGTGTTCATCGACGGCGCACCGCTCAGCCTCACCGGCACCTACCGCCTCGCGTCCCCCTCGTACACCTTCCTGGCGAACGACGGGTACGGGGCGCTGAGCGGCTTCGAGGCCCCGTACCGCCACCAGCGCGACTTCGAGAGCTTCGTCGCGTACGTCCGCGAGAGGGCGACGCTGACTCCGGCCCCGCTGAACCGCGTCACCGCCGCGAACACGACCCGCCACGGCGCGGACGTCGGCGCCGTCCTGGAGCCGAGCCCGCTCCTCGCGGCCGACGGCACCCCGGTGCCGCGTGCCGAGTCGGCGATCGTCTCGGCGGACCGCGAGGGCACCCGGCCGCCGTGCTGACCGCGGGCGGCACAAACGCTTGAACCTGTTCAAAAATGGGTCTACAGTCAGTCCTGCCAACGAGTTGAACACGTTCAAGGGGGGCGAGGGCATGGACCTCACCGTCGTCGCATACGTCATCTACCTGTTCATCAGCATCGGCCTGACCATCTGGGTGGCCCGTACGCTCAGCCGCAACGGCCGGGTCTTCATCGCCGACGTCCTGCACGGCAACGAGAAGCTCGCGGACGCGGTGAACCACCTCCTGGTGGTCGGCTTCTACCTCGTCAACATCGGGTTCGTGACCCTGTACCTGCGCTCGGACGACGCGATCGGCTCGGCGCGCGAACTCTTCGAGGCCCTGTCGGTCAAGCTCGGCGTCGTCCTGCTGGTCCTCGGCGTCATGCACCTCGGGAACGTGTGGGTGCTGAACAAGATGCGCCGCCGCGGGATCATGGAGCGCCAGCAGACCCCGCCGGTCGCCCCGAACGCCTGGACCGCCCCGGCCGGGGCCTGACCGATGGCGGCGCACACCCCGGCCACCCGGTACCTGACCGTCCTGTACGACGCCGACTGCCCGCTCTGCGTCCACATCCGGCACTGGCTCCTCGGCCGGCGCCAGCTGGTCCCGCTCCGGCTGCTGCCGGCCGGGTCCCGTCAGGCACGGGAGCGCTACCCGCGGCTCGACCACGCGGCGACGCTCCGCGAGATCACCGTCATCGGGGACACGGGGCAGGTGTGGCGCGGTACCGACGCCTTCATCGTGTGCCTGTGGGCGCTGGAGGAGCACCGGCCGAAGGCCAACTGGCTCGCCACCCCGGCGGGCCGGCCCTTCGCCCGGGCCGCCATGTACACGGCCTCGGCATGGCGCCAGGCGGTACGGACCGAGGGCGGGCCGGAGGGCGGGCCGGAGGGTCAAGCGGACCCGGAGGCACCGGCCTGTGACGACCACTGCTCCGTACCCGGCTAGGCTCGTACACCGTGACTGATCAGAAGGCTCCCAAGAGCGAGCAGACCCGCACGCTCATCCTCGAAACCGCACTCCGTCTCTTCCAGGAGCGCGGTTTCGACAAGACGACCATGCGGGCCATCGCCAAGGAGGCAGGGGTCTCGGTCGGCAACGCCTACTACTACTTCGAGTCGAAGGAACACCTCGTTCAGGGGTTCTACGACCGGATCGGCGCCGCGCACCAGGCGGCGGTCCGGCCCATCCTGGACAGCGAGACCGATCTGCAGAAGCGGCTCGCGGGCGTGCTGACGAGCTGGCTCGACATCGCGGCTCCGTACCACGAGTTCGCCTCGCAGTTCTTCAAGAACGCGGCGGACCCGGAGAGCCCGCTCAGCCCCTTCTCCCCCGAATCGGAACCCGCCCGCAAGTCGGCGATCGACATGCACCGCGAGGTGCTGGCCGGCGCGAAGACGAAGGTCCCGGACGAACTGGCCGACGTACTGCCGGAGCTGATGTGGCTCTCGCAGATGGGGCTCGTCCTGTACTGGGTCTTCGACCGCTCTCCGAACAGCGAGAAGACGCGGCGGCTCGCGGAGCGCGGCGCGCAGCTGACGACGCGGGGCATCGTCCTGGCCCGGTTCCGGGTGCTGCGGCCGCTGGTGCGCGAGGTCCACGAGCTGTTCGCGGACTTCCTGCCGGGGATGGCGCAGACGGCGGTGTCGAAGAAGAAGCGGGCCTCCGATCCGGACGCCGACTTCGACCCGGGCTTCGACCCCGACGCCGAGGCCGACGCCGACTCCGCGTCCTCGTCCTCGTCCTCGTCCGGTACCGGTACCCGCAAGCGCCGCATCCGGCGCGCGGCGGACTGACCGGCTAGAGCCAGTCGAGCTCCCAGAGGCGCCAGACCCCGGTGCCGTCGGAGAGGTACTGGGCTCCGGAGACGGACTCGCGGTACATCACGTAGTCCTTCTTCTGCCAGATGGGCAGCAGCGGGATCTGCTGGGACACCAGCTTCTGGAGCTCCCGGAAGTCGGCGGAGGCCTGGGAGCGGTCCGAGAAGGACTGGGTGCGGGAGATGAGGCCGTCGACGGCCTTGTCGGAGAAGCCGTTGTTCATGCTGGAGTCGGCGCCGACGAGCGGGGCGAGGAAGTTGTCCGCGTCCGGGAAGTCGGCGATCCAGCCGATGGTGTAGGCGTCGAACTCGCCCGCCGCGTAGGCCTTCTGGAAGTCGGCCCACTGGTCGACGACCTTGACCTTGACCTGGAAGAGCCCGGTGGACTGGAGCTGCTTGGCGATCTCGTCGGCCTCGACGACGTTGGGGCCGCGCGTGTTCACGCCGAGGGTCAGGGAGACGGGGGCGGTGATCCCGGCGTCCTTGAGCAGCTTCTTGGCGGTGGCGCCGTTGGGCGAGGGGTACGCGTCGAAGAACGGCGTGCCGTGGGCGGCGACACCGGCCGGGACGAGGGAGTAGAGCGGGGTCACCGTGCCCTTGTGGACCTCGCCGGCCACCTTGGAGCGGTCGAGGACGGCGGCGATGGCCTGGCGTACGGCGAGCGGGGCCGTGGTGGAACCCTGGCGGACGTTGAAGACCATGCTGCGGGTCTCGGTGCCGCCCGACGCCTGGTACCGGGTGTCCTTCAGGCCCGGGTTGAGCCCCGCGAGCACCTCCGGCGGCATGTCGCGGTGGGCGACCTCGACCTGGTGGTCCTGCCAGGCCTGGTTGAGCTCGGCGGAGTCCTTGTAGTACCGGACGGTGACGGCCGTCTTGGCGGGCTTGGACTGGCCCAGGTAGGCCGCGTTGGGCTTGAGCTCGGCGCTCGCGCCGGCCTGGTACGCGCCGAGGGTGAAGGGGCCGCAGCCGTCGGCCTTGCCGTCCTGGCGCAGCGCCTTCGCCGGGTACTTCTCCTTGTCGACGATCGAGGCGGCGCCCGTCGCGATCTTGAAGGGGAAGGTGGCGTCGGGCGCGGAGAGTTCGAAGGTGACGCTGCGGCCCTCGGCCTTGACCGACTGGAGGGTGTTGAACAGGGGTGCCGGGCCCTGGTCGGAGTTGATCGCCTTGATCCGGTCGAAGGAGTGCTTGACGTCCTCGGCCGTCACGGCGCGCCCGTTCGCGAACTTCAGGTCGGGGCGCAGGTCGCACTGGTACGTGGTGAGCTTCTGGCCCACGAACTTGCAGGCGGAGGCCGCGTCCGGGACGGGGGTGTCGGATCCGGGCTTGATGGTCAGCAGCGACTGGTAGATGTTGCTGAACAGGGCCCAGGAGCCTGCGTCGTACGCCCCGGCGGGGTCGAGGGAGGAGACGACGTCGCTCGTCCCGACCCGCAGCGCGGTCCCGCTGCCGCGGCCCTCATCGGGCAGCAGCTGCCAGGCCCCGACACCGGCCACGCCGATCACCAGCCCCGCCGCGATGACCTTCGAGCGGACAGACTTCATCCTTGACCCCACCCCACCCATGCCATGGACATACCGTCAACCGGATCCCCATATCCGATTAACGGACATCCCATCATGGAAATTCGGCCCCGGGAAGGCCGAATCACGGCGGGTCGTTACCGGTTGCGCCCGGTCAGGACTGGTATGAGGCGAGTTCCACGACCGTGATGTCGGACGGTGCGCCGACCCGGACCGGCGGTCCCCAGGCGCCCGCGCCGCGCGAGACGTACAGCTGGGTGTCGCCGTAGCGTTCGAGGCCGGCGACCGTGGGGTTGGCGAGCTCGGCGAGGAGGTTTCCCGGCCAGAGCTGACCGCCGTGGGTGTGGCCGGAGAGCTGGAGGTCGACGCCGTTGCGGACGGCCTCGTGGATGACGACCGGCTGGTGGGCCATGAGTACGGCGGCGCGCGCCCGGTCCCGGTCGCCGAGCGCCGCCGCGAAGTCCGGACCGTGGCCCTCCGACTCGCCCTGGACGTCGTTGACCCCGGCGAGGTCGAAGTGCGGGAGGGCCCGGCGCGCGTTCTCCAGCGGGGTGAGGCCGAGTTCGCGGACGTGGTCGATCCACTGCCGGGCCCCCGAGAAGTACTCGTGGTTGCCGGTGACGAAGTACGAGCCGTGCCGCGCGCGGAGCAGCCGCAGGGGCTCGGCGGCGCTGCCCAGGTCGTGCACGCTGCCGTCGACGAGGTCGCCGACGATCGCGATGAGGTCGGGCTGGGTGCGGTTGACCGTCTCGACGATGCGGGTGGTGTGGGCGCGGCCCAGGATCGGGCCGAGGTGGATGTCGCTGACGACGGCGATCCGGAAACCGTGGGCGGCGCGGGGCAGTTTGGCCAGGGGCACCTGGACCCGCTTGACGCGCGGGCCGCGCAGGACCCCGTACGTCCCGTACCCGACGGTCCCGACCGCGGCCGCGGCGGCCGCGCCGCCGACGGCCCGCGCCACGAACCGCCGCCGGCTGACACCGTCGGGGGCGGGTTCGGGGGCGGGGGCGGGGCCGCCCGCCGGCGCGGCGGGGGCCGGCGTCGGTATCGGTGCGGCCGCCGTCGGTGCCGCCTCCACGAGGACCGGGGCCGGCTCCGCCGGGGCCCGCTCCGCCGGGGCCGTCCCGCGCAGCAGCAGGGCGCGCACCGGTTCGGCGACCAGCATGGCCAGCGACAGGTACAGGAGCACCGCGAGCCACATGTAACCCGGCCAGGCCACGGCCTGTTGAAGCAGGAAGGGGGCCCCGGCGCGGCCCGTGGTGAGGGCGGCCAGCGAGAGGAGCGGCAGTGCGAAGGCGAGGGCGGTGCCGGTCCGGCGGGCGGTGCCGCGCGGGCGCGTCGTATCGCGGACCAGCCGGATCCACAGCCAGCGGTGGACCAGGACGAGCAGCGCCAGGACCAGCAGCGCGATCACCGCGAAGAGCGCGACCTTCATGCGGACGAATCCGGACCGCGCCGTGATTCACGCCGCAGTGCGAGAACGCCGCGCAACCCGATCACACCAACGGCCGTCCCCAGGAGAAAGGACGCGATCGCCAGGAGAAGGTGGACCCAGAAGTAGGCCGTCGGCTCGCCCGCCGCGTCGAACGCCAGACCGCTGGCGTCCTTCCACAGGTTCCGGACGAAAGTTACCCAGATGAACCAGCTCCACACTCCGAAGGCGAGCAGGAACCAGGAGACGGAACGGCTGAGTTTCATGCCCCCAGTATCGGTTCGGTCCCCAGGACGGACGCGTCGGGGTGGGCTGTACCGGGGGTGGTTCGGCCACGTTGGCCGGTCCCGGACGGCAGACAGCCGATCGGGATGTACTTTCACCTGCGTGTCTGCCAAGAAGACCGCGCTGACGGTCCTTTCCGCCGGGCTGCTGGTTCCCGCGATGCTCGTGGTTCCCGCACATGCCGCGCCCACTCCGCTGCCGGACGGGAAGGGGCAGCCCGCCAACGCGGCCGCGCCGCCGGCCTCGATGTCCACCGTGGGCGGTGCCCTGCTCGGCAAGCCGGGGGTGCAGGTCAGTCCGCTGGCCGGCGCCCCCGCCCTGCCGACGACGCTGACGGGCCGTTCGTGGATCGTCGCCGACGCCGGGACCGGCGAGGTCCTCGCCGCGAACAACGCGCACTGGCGGCTGCCGCCGGCGTCCACCATGAAGATGCTGTTCGCCGACACGGTGCTGCCCACCCTCCCGAAGGACCAGGTGCACAAGGTCACCGACCAGGACATGGAGGGCGTCGGCCCGGGTTCCAGCCTGGTCGGGGTCAAGGAGGACCACGAGTACTCCGTCCACGACCTGTGGCTCGGGGTGTTCCTGCGGTCCGGGAACGACGCCGTGCACGTGCTCGCCGCCATGAACGGCGGCATCGACAAGACCGTCAAGGACATGCAGGCGCACGCCGAGGAACTCCAGGCCCTCGACACCCACGTCGTCTCCCCGGACGGGTACGACGCCCCGGAGCAGGTGTCGAGCGCGTACGACCTCACCCTCATCGCCCGCTCCGGCCTGCAGAAGCAGGACTTCCGGGAGTACTGCGGCACGGCGAGCGCGAAGTTCCCCGGGAAGCAGGAGCCCGGGAAGCCGCGCGAGTACTTCGAGATCCAGAACACCAACCGGCTGATGACGGGCGCGTCCGGCCTGTCCCCGTACAAGGGCATCGCCGGGGTGAAGAACGGCAACACCACCATGGCGGGCTCCACCTTCACCGGCGTGGCCCAGCAGGGCGACAAGAAGCTGCTGGTCACGGTGATGAACCCGAGTGCGGGCGGGCTGAACTCCGTCTACGAGGAGACCGCCAACCTCTTCGACTGGGGCTTCGCGGCGATCGGCAAGGTCAAGGCGGTGGGCGAGCTCGTCCCGCCGAAGAGCGCGGACACCTCCCCCTACGGCTCCCCCGCCCAGACCCACGAGCACAAGCCCTCGGCGGCCGGGGAGGAGCCGGGCGGCGGCATCGGCACCGCGCTCGGCGTCGCGGGCGGTGCGCTGGCCGTGATCGCGGGCGGGGCCTACGCCGTCAACCGCCGCTGGCCCCGCGGCCCCCCCGGCCCCCGCGCCCGCGGCCCCCCCCCCCAGGGCCTCGGCGCCGCCGGGGCGGGGGGGGGGGGGGGCTGACAAGAACCCCCGCGGGTGCACCGCGGCGCGGGGGGCCCCCCCC
>NZ_JBHYVA010000009.1:0-35621 GCF_042750055.1 Streptomyces sp. NPDC059456 | reverse complement strand
CTGATGGCCTGACCCTTGGTCATGTTGACCGTCACGCGCTGTCCCCTCTCCCTAGCCCGCCCCCACATGGGTGAGCACCTTGTACCTGCGGCTGTGCCAACCCTACTGACCGGCCCCGGGTCAGGCGAGGCCCGCTTCCTTCATCTGTCGCAGCTCCTTCTTCAGCTCGCCCACCTCGTCGCGGATCCGGGCCGCGACCTCGAACTGGAGCTCGGCGGCCGCGCCGCGCATCCGCTCGGTCATCTGCTCGATGAGCGCCGCCAGTTCCTCGGCCGGACGGTCCGTCAGCACCGCGGCGTCCTTGGCCGCCCTGGCCGCCTTGGCACCCTTGACCTGCTTGCCGCCCACGGTGACCTGGCCCGCCTTGACCACGCCGAGCGACGGCACGGGAGCCTTGGCGGCCTTGCCGTCCTTCCCCTGGCGGTACCCGGTGCCGAGCAGCTGTTCGGTATCGAGCTCCTCCCGGGCGATGGTGGCGACGATGTCGTTGATCTTCTTGCGCAGCGGCTGCGGGTCGATGCCGTTCGCCGTGTTGTACGCGATCTGCTTCTCCCGGCGCCGGTTGGTCTCCTCGATGGCCTTCTCCATCGCCGGGGTCATCTTGTCCGCGTACATGTGGACCTGGCCGGAGACGTTGCGCGCCGCACGGCCGATGGTCTGGATCAGGGAGGTCCCGGACCGCAGGAAGCCCTCCTTGTCGGCGTCGAGGATCGCCACCAGCGACACCTCGGGCAGGTCGAGGCCCTCGCGCAGCAGGTTGATGCCGACCAGGACGTCGTACTCGCCGGCCCGCAGCTCGCGCAGCAGCTCGATCCGGCGCAGCGTGTCGACGTCGCTGTGCAGGTAGCGGACCTGGATGCCCAGCTCCAGGAAGTAGTCCGTGAGGTCCTCGGCCATCTTCTTGGTGAGGGTCGTGACCAGGACCCGCTCGTCCTTCTCCACCCGCTGCCGGATCTCGTGGACCAGGTCGTCGATCTGCCCCTCGGTGGGCTTGACGACGACCTCGGGGTCGACGAGGCCGGTGGGGCGGATGATCTGTTCGACGAAGCCGTCGCCGCGCGAGAGCTCGTACTTCCCCGGGGTGGCGGACAGGTAGACCGTCTGGCCGATCCGCTCCTGGAACTCCTCCCACTTGAGCGGCCGGTTGTCGAGGGCGGACGGCAGCCGGAAGCCGTGGTCGACCAGGGTCCGCTTGCGCGAGGCGTCGCCCTCGTACATCGCGCCGATCTGCGGGACGGTGACGTGCGACTCGTCGATGACGAGGAGGAAGTCCTCGGGGAAGTAGTCGATCAGGGTGTTGGGCGCGGAACCGGGCTCCCGGTCGTCCATGTGCAGCGAGTAGTTCTCGATGCCGGAGCAGGACCCGATCTGGCGCATCATCTCCAGGTCGTACGTGGTGCGCATGCGCAGCCGCTGCGCCTCCAGCATCTTGCCCTGCTTCTCCAGCTCGGCGAGGCGCGCGGCCAGCTCCGTCTCGATGCCGCGGACCGCCTTCTCCATCCGCTCGGGGCCGGCGACGTAGTGGCTGGCGGGGAAGACGTACAGCTCGCGGTCCTCGCTGATGACCTCGCCGGTCAGCGGGTGCAGGGTGGACAGGGCCTCGATCTCGTCGCCGAACATCTCGATGCGGACGGCGAGTTCCTCGTAGACCGGGAAGATCTCGATGGTGTCGCCGCGCACCCGGAAGGTGCCGCGGGTGAAGGCCACGTCGTTGCGCGTGTACTGGATGTCGACGAAGCGGCGCAGCAGCTGGTCCCGGTCGATCTCCTCGCCGACCTTGAGGGGGACCATCCGGTCGACGTACTCCTGCGGGGTGCCGAGGCCGTAGATGCAGGACACGGAGGCGACGACGATCACGTCCCGCCGGGTGAGGAGCGAGTTGGTCGCGGAGTGGCGCAGCCGCTCCACCTCCTCGTTGATCGAGGAGTCCTTCTCGATGTAGGTGTCCGACTGCGGTACGTACGCCTCGGGCTGGTAGTAGTCGTAGTACGAGACGAAGTACTCGACGGCGTTGTTCGGCAGGAGCTCGCGGAACTCGTTCGCCAGCTGGGCGGCGAGCGTCTTGTTCGGCGCCATCACCAGGGTCGGCCGCTGGAGCTTCTCGATCATCCAGGCCGTGGTGGCCGACTTGCCGGTGCCGGTCGCACCCAGCAGGACGACATCCTTCTCACCTGCACGGATGCGCTTCTCCAGCTCGGCGATGGCCGCCGGCTGGTCGCCGCTGGGCTGGTAGGGGCTGACGACCTCGAAGGGCGCCACCGTGCGTTCGATCTTGGATACAGGCCGCATGAGTCCACCGTACGACCCCCCACTGACACGCACGCGGGCGCGCCGTGCCGCGGCGGCCCCGGGCGGGCCGGGCGGACGGGGTGGAAGTCCTCCTTTCTGGTCCGTTTGTCGTAGTTCGGTGGCGGCCCGGTGATCTTCAACCGCATGATCGCCGTAGAGGTCCCCCGTGTAGTGCAACGCCGCAACGCCTGTCAGTCCGCACGCGTCTGACGCAGGAACAGGGCTCCCCGACCGAGGAGAACGCACATGTACGTCCGACCCGCCGCCGCGGCCGCCGCCGCCTTCCTGGGCTTCACCCTGACCCTGCTGGGCGGGACGGCCTCGTCCGCCGCCACCGGCCCCGCCCGCCCCTCCTCCCCCACCGGTTCCGCAGGCCCCGCAGGATCCGCGGGCCCCGCGGGCTCCCCGGGGCTGCTGGGCCCCGTCGTCTACGCCCACCGGGGGGCCTCGGCCTACGCCCCGGAGAACACGCTCCCGGCGATCGACCTCGCGAGGCGGCTGGGGTTCGACTGGGTCGAGAACGACGTCCAGCGCACCAAGGACGGCGAGCTGGTCGTGGTGCACGACGACACCCTCGCCCGCACCACCGACGTCGAGCAGGCGTTCCCGGACCGCAAGCCCTGGCGGGTCAAGGACTTCACCGCCGCCGAGATCGCCACGCTCGACGCGGGCAGCTGGTTCGGCGAGCAGTACGCCGGCGCCCGGGTGCCCACCCTGCACGAGTATCTCGACCGGGTGCAGCGCAACCGGCAGCGGCTGCTGCTGGAGATCAAGAAGCCCGAGCTCTACCCCGGGATCGAACAGCAGACGCTCCAGGTGCTGGACGAGGCCGGCTGGCTCGACGAGGACCACGTGCAGCGCCGCCTGGTCGTACAGAGCTTCAGCGCCGACTCCGTGCGCATCGTGCACGACATGCGTCCCGACGTCGTGACGGCCTTCCTGGGCACCCCGACCGTCGCCGACCTGCCGAAGTACGCCCTCTTCACGGACCGGATCAACCCCTGGCACACCACCATCTCAGCCGACTGGGTCACGGCCGTGCACGGCCTGCTGGGCGCCCACGGCAAGGCGATGGAGGTGGACACCTGGATCGTCGACGACCCGGCGACGGCGCGGAAGGTGCAGGGCATGGGCGTGGACGGGATCATCACCAACGCCCCGGACGTCGTACGGAACACGGTGCTGGGGGGCCGCGTCCGCTGAGCCGGCCGCGGCGGGCCCCCCGGGCTGTCGTACCCGCCCCGTACGGTGGAGGGGTGGACAGCACCGAGCGGCCCCGCGGGCCGCACCTCGAATGGACCGTCGTCGACAGCGACATCGGGCCCCTGCTCCTGGCCGCCACCCCGGAGGGGCTGGTCCGGGTCGAGTTCCATGCCGGGCCGGACCGGGTCGACGGGATGATCGGCTCCCTCGTCTCCCGGCTGGGCGCCGACGCCCGGCGTCCGGAACCGGGCCGCGAGGTGCTGCTGGCCGAGCCGATACGCCAGCTGAACGCGTACTTCGCAGGCTCGCTCAAACGCTTCGAGCTGCCGCTGGACTGGCGGCTCAGCTCCGGCTTCAACCGCCAGGTGCTCCAGGAGCTCGACCGCTCGGTGCCCTACGGGGCGGTCGTCGGGTACGGGGAGCTCGCGGCCCGGGTCGGCCAGCCGGGCGCGGCCCAGGCCGTGGGCAACGCCATGGGGTCGAACCCGCTGCCGCTGGTGGTGGCCTGCCACCGGGTCGTGGAGAACGACGGGGGGATCGGCGGCTTCGGCGGCGGGGTGGAGACCAAGCGGACCCTGCTGGCCCTGGAGGGCGTCCTGCCCCGGCCCCGGTTCTGAGGGGCGCGCTGAGGCGGGCCGGGGGCCGGTCCGGGGGGAGGGCGGGTGTCGGGCGTATTTTCCGTTCCGCCGGGCGGTAAGGGGTGGGAAACTGCCGCGGTGACTACTGCCACCGCCTCCGGCGGCACCGCGCCCGTCCGCCGCCCCGCGCCGTCGCGACGGGGGTGTCCGGCGTGACCGCCCTGCCCGGCACCGACCGGCCCGCCCCGCCCGCCGACCCGGCGGACCTGCCCCGCCTCCAGCGCCGCATCTCCGGAGTGCTGATCGCGAGCCAGATGCTGGGCGGCCTCGGCGTGCCCATCAGCATCGCCCTGGCCCCGGTCCTCGCGACGCAGGTCAGCGGCACCGAAGCGCTGTCCGGCTTCGCCTCCACCGCCGCCGTGATCGGCACCGCGGCGGTCTCGCTGCCGCTCGCCGCCCTGATGACCGCGCGCGGCCGCCGGCCGGGGCTGGTCCTCGGGTACGGGATCGGCGCCGCCGGTGCGGGGCTGGTCGTCCTCGCGGCCGTCATCAAGAGCTTCCCGCTGCTGATGCTCGGCATGGCCGCCTTCGGAGCGGCCTCCTCGGCCAACCTCCAGGCCCGGTTCGCGGCCGCCGACCTCGCCGCCCCGGACCGCCGGGCCCGGGCCGTCGCCGTCGTCGTCTGGGCCTCGACCCTCGGTGCGGTGCTCGGCCCGAACCTCTCCGCCCCGGCCGGCCGCAGCTTCGCCGGGACCTCCATACCCGAGACGGCGGGCCCCTTCGTCTGGGCCGGCGCCGTCTTCGTCCTCACCGGCACGCTGATCGGCCTGTTCCTGCGGCCGGACCCGCTGCTGACGGCCCGGGCCCTGGCCGCGCCCGCCGAGCAGGGCCCCGGAGCCCGCTCGCTGCGCGCCGGGGTCGCCGCCGTCAAGGCCTCGCCGCGGGCGCGCCTCGCCCTGGTCACCGTCGCCGTCTCGCACACCGCCATGGTTTCGATCATGGTCATGACCCCGGTCGACCTGGGCCACCACGGCGCCACCCTGGAGCTCGTCGGCCTGGTGATCAGCGGTCACATCGCCGGGATGTTCGCCTTCTCGCCGGTGATGGGCTGGCTCGCGGACCGGGTCGGCCGGCTGTCGGTCATCGGCCTTGCGGCCGGTCTGCTGTCGCTGGCGGCCCTGCTCGCCGGCACGGCCGGACCGGACCACGCACAGAGCGCGCTCGGCCTGTTCCTGCTCGGCCTCGGCTGGTCCGCCGGCATGGTCTCCGGCTCGGCCCTGCTCACCGACTCGGTGCCGCAGGCCGCACGGGCCGCCGTACAGGGCCTGAGCGACCTGACGATGAACACCTGCGCGGGCGTGGGCGGCGCGGCCGCCGGCCTGGTCATGTCCCACGCCGGCTACGGCTGGCTGAACGCGATCGGCGCGGGTCTGCTGCTGCCGATGGCGGCGCTGGCCCTGTTCACCGCGCGCCGCCACCCGGCCGCCGCCACGGCCACGGCCGCTAAAAGCTGATGTGGTAGGCCTTGCGCAGCGTCTCGTGGACGGTCCAGGTGGTCTTGTCGCCCTCCCGGAGCACGCAGGCGGAGCCGGGGCCCACCTCCAGGGTCTCCCCGCCCTCGACCTCGATGGTGGCGCGGCCGCTGACCACGACGAACAGCTCGTTCGCCTCGGTGTCGGTGACCACGCCGGGGGTGATCTGCCAGATGCCGCGCAGCTGCTTGCCGTCGGGGGACTCCCACAGCACCTTGCCCGTCACGACGGGCTCGCCGGAGAGGATCTGGCCGGGGTCGAGGTCCTCGACCTCCAGCGCGGCGTCCGGTACGGATACGGCGAACGAGGCGGGTCCGTGCTCACTGGTGCTCATGCCGAGTCACCCTAATCCGGCCGTCCGGCGCGGCGGGGTGACCAGAACGTCCAGGTTCCGCACGTCGGACGGGGCAACCTGTCCAGCCGGCGCCGCGCGCAGGCCGCCGGGGCGCGGCACCCGCAGGGTTTCGGACGGCGGGCGGGGAGCGCGTTTGGGGGCGCACGTCCCGTGCCATGGATGGGACATGCACACATCACCCGAGGTCCCCGTCCTGTCCGAAGAGGTCCGCGAGGCGCTGGAGCGGGGCCGTCCCGTCGTGGCGCTGGAGTCGACGATCATCGCGCACGGCCTGCCCCGCCCGCGCAATCTCGCCGTGGGCGCGGAACTGGAGGCGCTGGTACGGGCCGAAGGTGCGGTTCCGGCCACGATCGCGGTCGTCGACGGCGTGGCGTACGCCGGTCTCGACAAGGCGCAGCTGGAGCGGATCGCCGGCGGCGAGGGCGTGCGCAAGCTCGGCCACCGGGATCTGGCGCCCGCGCTCGCGACGGGTGCGACCGGGGCGACGACGGTGTCCGCGACGGCGTTCCTGGCCGCGCGGGCGGGACTGCGGGTCTTCGCCACGGGCGGGCTGGGCGGTGTGCACCGGGAGTACGCGCAGACGCAGGACGAGTCGGCGGACCTGGCGCTGCTGGCGCGGACGCGGATCACGGTGGTGTGCGCGGGGGTGAAGTCGATCCTGGACGTGCCGGCGACGCTGCAGCGGCTGGAGACGCTCGGGGTGGGGGTGCTGGGCTACGGGACGGAACGTTTCCCCGGGTTCTACCTCTCCAGTTCCGGTGAGCCCGTGGACTGGACCGTCCGCCGGCCGGAGGAGGTGGCGGCGGTGATGGCCGCCCAGGACGCCGTCGGCGGCCCGGAGTCGGCGCTGCTGGTGGCGAATCCGGTGGCGGAGACGGAGCAGTTGGATCCGGAGGTGCACGACCGGGTCCTGGCCGAGGCCCTCGCGGAGTGCCGGGAGCGGGGGATCACGGGACAGGCGGTGACCCCGTTCCTGCTGGGGTTCCTGGTACGGGCCACGGGCGGGGCGTCACTGGAGGCCAACCTGGCGGCGGTCCGCGGCAACGTGACGCTCGGGGCCAGGATCGCGGGAGCCTGGGCGGCGCGCGCGTGACGGCGTCCGGGGCGCTGCTGGTCATCGGGGACGTGGTGACGGACGTCGTCGCGGTCCATCCGGAGCCACTGGCTCCGGCCACGGACACGGCGGCGCGGATCCGGACCCTGCCGGGCGGCGCCGGGGCCAACGCGGCCTGCTGGGCGGCCCACGCGGGGGCGCCGGAGGTACGCCTCCTCGCCCGGGTCGGCACCGAATCGGCCGGGTGGCACGAGCAGGTGCTGCGGGACGCGGGGGTGCGGCCGCGGCTGGTGGTCGATGCGGCCGAGCCGACCGGGACGGTGGTGGTGCTGGTCGGCAAGGACGCCGAGCGGACCTTCCTCACCGACAGCGGCGCCTCGCTGCGGCTCTCCCCGGAGGACTGGGCTCCGGCGCTGCTGGACGGGGTGGCGCATCTACACCTGTCCGGCTACCTCTTCTTCACCGACACCAGCCGCGAGCTGGCCCTGCTCGCGCTGCGGGCGGCGCGGGCCCGGGGGGTGCCGGTGAGCGTGGACCCGGCTTCGGCGGGCTTCTTGGCCGCGCTGGGTCCGCGGCGCTTCCTCGATGACGTGGCGGGGATCGGCGTACTGCTGCCCAACGAGGACGAGGCGCGGCTGCTGGCCGGGCTGCCGGAGCCGGCCGGGGTGGCCCGGGCGGCGGCGGAGCTGAGCCGGCGGGTGCCGCTCGTCGTGGTCACCCGTGGTGCGGCCGGGGCGCTGGTGGCCGAGGGGGGCCGGGTGACCGCGGAGGTGTCGGCGGAGACGGCCGAGGCACTCGACTCGACGGGCGCGGGGGACGCGTTCACCGGCGGGTTCCTGGCGGCCCGACTCTCGGGCGCGGCCCCGGCGGCGGCGGCCGGGGCGGGGTGCCGTGCGGCCGCGCAGGCGGTCACCCGGCTGGGCGGGCGACCGTAGCGTCGGGGTGCGCGTGGGCGGTCACACGGTGTACTCCTCCTGGCCGAGGGTGTCGATCACGCCCGCCTTGTTCACGTTGTAGTGGAACACCAGCCCCTTGTCCGGGTGGGTTTCCAGCCATGAGGTGAGCTCGTGCGTGGTGATCGGCTTGTTCGTGGAGCCGGAGAGGATCGGGGCGTGGGCACCGATCTTGGCGTCCTCCGCGATCGGGATGTAGGTCTCCTCGCCGACGGTCACGAAGGGGGTGGCGCCGCCCGCGACGGGGCAGCCCCAGTGGCCGTGCCTGACGATCAGGCTGTAGGCGCCGCCCTCGGGGGTGTAGCGGTAGACGGCGATCTCGTTCGGCGAGACCGGGTCCTTGGGGGCGCAGGTGGGACCGGGGGCGGGCGGCTTCGGCTTGGCCGGGCCGCCGGCGGTGGCGGTCGGGGCCGGCTTCTTCGAGGACGCCGCGGAGGAGGCGGACGGCGTCGCCGTGCCGGCCGGGGCGGAGGAGGCCGAAGTGGCCGAAGGGGTCGCCGCGCTCGCACCGGACGCCGTAGCCGCGGAGCCCGGAGCGGCTCCCGCGGCGCCGTCGTCCCCGTTGCAGGCCGTCAGGGCCAGGGTCCCGCAGAGCAGCAGGGCGGCGGCGCAGGCCTGCCGCCGCAACCGTCTCGGACCCTGAACCGCTTTGCCGCGTCCGCCCATTGCCGTCTCCCTCTGCCAAGGCGCCACCCGGTGGCCGCCGTCGAAGCGTGCCGTCAACGTAGCGCCGGGTTCAGGCCGCGGCGATGGCCGGATCCGGTTCGTCACGGAGCCGCGATGGCGCTGTTGCGGATCCTGGACGTCCGTGACGGGGCGGGGGTCCGGAGGTCAGCCCGTGGGGCCGGTGAGACCGGTCCAGGCGGGGTGGCGGGGGTCGTCGGCCCGGACCACCGCGTCGGCCCGGGCCGCGGGGTCGGTCTCCGCCTCGTAGCGGGCGAAGGCGGGCAGGGTCCAGCGGGCGGACTCCTCCGTGCGGCGGGCCAGCGCCCCCGGGGAGAGCCGGATGTGCACGCCGAGGTCGAAGGGGAACCAGTGGCCCAGCAGCAGCGGGCCGTGCACGATCACCACGCCGCCCGCCGGGAGCTCGGTGTACGGGCTGCGGGTCGCCCGGTCGGTGACCGGGTCCCAGAGGTCGGGCAGCACGCGGCCGGTGCCGCCCGGGTCGGTCGGGCCGAACACCTCGCGCCACAGGGCGGCGGTGTCGTACCAGTTGCCGAGGTAGGAGTCCACGTCCTCGCGGCCGAACTCGAAGCGCAGGGACGCCGGCCGCAGGAATCCCGCGGCGGCCACCACCAGGGCCGGGCGGCTGCGCAGCCGCAGCGCCTCGGCGAGGTGGCCGGCGAGGACGTCGGTGCCGGCGGCGGGCGCGCCGTCGATGCCCACGCGCTGCCACGTCCCGGACCCGGCCGGGGGCTCGTGTTCGTCGAGGTGGCCGGCGAGGCGCTCGGCCATCCGCTGCCATGTGATCGCTTCCAGCTGCACGAGCCCATTGTCAGTGGTGGGCCTTAGCGTTTTTCACGAGGGATCACCGGCGGGAAGGAGCCGTTGGCCCGGCCTTGGGGAGGGGTCTGTCATGGCTCGCGAAACGACGTATCTGGAACTGTCGCAGGACGGCGGCGGGGCGCACAAGTTCTACGAGGTCACCGTGGACGGCACGGCCGTGTCGGTGCGGTACGGCCGCATCGGCGCGGACGGCCAGCTGCAGAGCTCGTCGTTCCCGACCGTCGAGAAGGCCCGGGCGGCGGCCGCCAAGAAGATCGGGGAGAAGGTCCGCAAGGGGTACGCGCCGGCCGTCGCCGGACAGCGCGCCCCGCGGGCGGTGACGCGCCGCCAGGTCAGCTCGGCGCCGTCGACGGCGCGGGCGGTGGCCCCGGTGCTGTGGCGGTTCCGTACGGGTTCCTCGGCGTTCGGGATCCACGTGGACGAGGACCGCTGCTGGGTGGGCAACCAGGCGGGGGACGTCTACACGCTGAGCCACGCGGGCGAGGTGCTGGCCCGGTACTCGCTGCCGGACGGGGTGAAGTGCCTGGTCGCGGACGACTTCTGGATCTACGCGGGCTGCGACGACGGCACGGTGTACGACCTGTCCTCGAAGGTCCCGTTCGGCGCCTACGACATCGCGGCGGACGTGGACATCTTCTGGCTCGACATCCACGAGGGCGTGCTGAGCGTGTCCGACCGCGACGGCGGGCTGACGGTCATCGACCACGAGGACGAGTTCCAGTGGTCGCGGCGCTCGTCCGGCGCCAACGCGTGGATGGTCCGGGCGGACGAGCGGGCGGTCTACCACGGGCACAACAAGGGCGTGACGGCGTACGCGGCCGACGGCGGGGCGCAGTTGTGGCACCGGCCCACCAACGGCAACGTGCTCTTCGGCTGGCAGGAGGACGACGCGGTCTACGCGGGCACCGGACGCCACACCGTACAGCGGCTGTCGAAGGCGACGGGCGCCGAGGAGGCCTCGTACCGCTGCGATTCCGCGGTGTACGCGTGCGCGACCTCACCGGACGGGCGGCACGTGTTCGCCGCCGACAACGCCGCGTCGGTGTACTGCTTCGACGCCGACGGGCAGCGGGTGTGGAAGCTGGGCACGGGCGGCGGTTCGGCCCTGTCCATGCAGTACCTGGACGAGCGGCTGTACCTGGTCACCACGGACGGGTCCCTGATCTGCATGGACGCGAGCGAGGCGGCGATCCTCGCGGCCCAGCGGGGCTCGGTGCCGACGGCCGTGGACGTGAAGTCGGCGGCTGCGCTCCCGGTGTTCACACCGGCGGCCTCCGCCTCGGCGGTGGCGACGGTCTCGGTGGCGGCGGCGCCCGCGGACGGGGTGGTCGTGGAGTGCGTGCAGCGGGGCGGCCGGATCCGGGTGCAGGTGGTGTCGGGCGGCTTCGAGCCCTCGTGGAACGTGCAGTTCCCGCGCGGGATCCGGGAGCCGGGTGCCCGGTACGTGGTGGAAGGGCTGCACGCGGCCTCGGGAGGGTTCTACCGGGTGCGCGGGGAGATACGCCGCCTGGTCTGAACGGGCCGGGTCACGGGAGGAAGACCGGGCAGTCGCAGGGGGTGGCGCCGGGCGGGGCGTCCGCGGGTATGGAGAAGGCCTCGCCCTCGGCGAGCGTGCAGGTCACGTACAGCACGACCGGCACGGTGCCGAGGTTGCGGCCGAGGTGGAGGTGCTCGATGCCGGGCGGCTCGACGAAACTGGTCCCGGGCCGGTGCACGACTTCCGAGTTGTCGTGCAGGATCCGGGTCAGCGTCCCGGACTTGACGAGCGCGATCAGCGGAACGCGGTGGAAGTGCCAGCCGGTGCAGCCACCGGGCGCTATGACGACCTCCCGGCCGGCCAGATGCTCCGCCGTGTCCTGCGCCGTGTCCTGCGCCGCCTCCGCGGCCGCCACGGCTTCCGTGGCTCTCGCGAGCCGTGCCGTCGTCTGCCGTCCGGCCATGTGTGTGCCCCTCCCCCACGGGCATCACGGCCCTCCGCAGCCCCGACGCCCCACCGTAAGGGACTTCCGTACATCCAGCGAGAGTTGGGGAATCCGTGATCGCCGTTCGCGGCGAGGTGATAAGCGGACCGGACGGCGGTATCACCTGGTCATGAGCCTCGTGGTGTTCGAGTCGCCGAAGCAGATCAACTGTGCGCAGTGCCGCCGGGGCCCGCTGCGGCATCTCGTCCGTGAGGCCGGGGTTCCCCGCTGCCTGGACTGCGCCGATCTCGGACACCTGGTCTACCTGCCGCGCGGGGATGCCGCGCTCACCCGGCGGGCCCGGGAGGCCAGTTCGCTGTCCGCGGTCGTCGTCCGCTTCAACAAGCGGCGGCGCCGCTACGAGCGCCAGGGTCTTCTCGTCGAGGATCCCGCCCTGGCGCGCGCGGAGCGCGCCTGCCTCGCGGACGCCGAGGCGCGGGCCCGCCGCCGGGAGCGGGACCGGCTGCGCCGTGCGGCCGAGGACACCCGGTTCACCGCGGCCTTCGCCGCGGAGATCCGGCGGCTGTTCCCGGGCTGTCCGGCCGAGCGGGCTGCGGCGATCGCCGCGCACGCCTCGGTGCGCGGCAGCGGCCGGGTGGGCCGTACGGCGGCCGGCCGGGCCCTTGACGAACAGGCGGTGTCGGTGGCGGTCCGGGCCGCGGTGCGGCACACCGACACCGAGTACGAGGCGCTGCTGATGGCGGGCGTCCCGCGGTTCGCGGCCCGGGCCCGGCTGGCGGCGCGGATCGACGCGATCCTCGACGGCTGGCGCACGCCTGCGCCTCCGCCACCCCCGCCCGCTGCTCCGGCCACTGCCGCGCCCGCCTCGGCGCCGGCTTCCGAACCGGTCCCCGGGCCCGTCTCCGAGCCCGTTCCCGCGCCGGTCTCCGTGCGCGTCTCCGAGCCTGTCCCCGCGCCCGTCCCCGCGCCGGTCTCCGTGCCCGTCTCCGCGCCCGTCTCCGCGGCTGTGGACGGGGCCGGGCCGGACCCGTAGCGTGCGGGTCGGCTACCCGAGGCGGAAGCGGCGGTAGAGCAGCATCCCGCCGAGCAGCAGCGCCCCGCCGCCGGGCAGCAGGTAGCCGACGCCGTCGGCTCCGGTGTGGGCGAGCGCCGGGCCGTGCTGCGGTGGCGCGGCCGGAGTGACGGGCTGCTCGACGACCGGGGTCTGCGGCTGCGGCTGCGGTTGCGGCTGTGACGGCGTCTGGGGCTGCGGCGGCTTGCCCCCGCTGGGCACCTCGGCGTTGACGGAGGTATTGCCGGCCGAGGTGTTGCCGATGCCGACGACGTTGACCGAGTTGCCGCTGACGTTGAGCGGGAGATCGACCGGGAGGTGGATCCCGTTGCCGGACAGCAGCCCGGGCGAATCCTTTCCTCCCCCCTCGGCGTGCGCTCCCCCGCCCGAGCGGGTCCCGCCGCCCGCCGTGTTCCCGGCGCCGGGCTTCGACGGCTGCGAGGACACCGATCCCGCACGCCCGTCGGCGCCGTGCCCGGAGTCGTTGACACAGCGGTTGCCCGCCGCCGAGTTGAGCAGTCCGACCACACTCACGGTGTTGCCGCACACGTTCACCGGGGTGTGCACCGGCAGTTGCACCAGGTTCCCGGACAGCAGCCCCGGCGAACGCTCGGCCGTTCCGCCCGCGTCCGCGTCGGCGTGGGCGAATCCGCTGACACCCGCGACCGCCAGTCCACCGCCCGCAACCACCGCCGCGATCAAGCCATTACGACGACTGTGTCGCATCAGTTTCCCTGCCTTCCGGAGGAGTTCACGGGTATGGCACCCGCACCGGAAACAACGCGGTAAACCCATTCGGGTTATAGAGGCGGTGGGCATTTCACCCCATCGTGTACTGGGTACTGCCTAGTTCATGACCGATCGCCCGCTGCTGCTCCTCGACGTGGACGGCCCCCTGAACCCCTTCCGGTCCCGGCTCGCCGGGCTCCGCGGATACACGAGCCACCGGATGCGCCCGGCCGACTGGACGGCCAACGTGGACCCCGGCTCGCGCACGGCGCGGCGCGGACTGCGGGTCCGCCTGCACCCCGCGCACGGCGCCCGCCTGCTGTCCCTGCCCTTCGACCTCGCCTGGGCCACCGCCTGGATGCACCAGGCCAACACGATGATCGCCCCGCGCATCGGACTACCCGGCGATCTTCCCGTCATCGAATGGCCGGAACTGTTCGCCGACGACCCCGACGGTCTGTTCTGGAAGACGCGTCCGCTCCTCGCCTGGGCGGCGGGCCGTCCCTTCGCCTGGGTCGACGACATGATCACCCCGCAGGACCGCGCCTGGATCGCGGCCCACCACCCGGCCCCGGCCCTCCTCCTGCGCATCCACGCCCGCCACGGTCTGCGCGACCGCGACTTCACCACGTTGACGCGGTGGGCGGCGGAGGTCAGCGACGCAGGGCGGTGAGCGGGTCCGGGGAAGGAACGCCCGTGGGCCACCAGTCCTCGGTGTCCGGGCGGGACTCGTAGGCGTACCAGAGGCCGTCGCGGCCCAGCCTGAGCTGGCGGGTGTGCGAGGTGAGGCGGTTGCGCTCGGGGCGGAAGGCTCCCTCGGAGGCGGCCAGGAGCGCCGGGCGGGCCCGGTCGAAGGGGCCCGCCGGGGGGTCCCAGGGCTCTTCGAGCGCGGCGAGCGCGGGCCGCCCGCCCTGGCGCCAGGCGGCGGCCGCCCGGGCCAGGTCGGTGGTGGTCCGGCCGGTGGCCCGGGCCAGGTCCCGGTAGAGGGTGCGGGCCGCGCCGGTGAGACCGGCGGTGTGGTGCGCGGAAGCCAGGCGGACGGCGTCCTGCCACAGGGTGAGGCCGGCGATCGGGTCCTCGGCGGTGGTGAGCAGCACGAGGGCGCGTGCCGCGGCATCCGTGGCGAGCTGGTCCAGGGCCAGCGGGTCGGGCGCCGCCGGGTCGGCCGGAAAGGCGGGCGGCAGGCCCGCCGCGGCGGGTGCGGCGAGCGGTGCGGGCAGCGGCGGCAGGCCGGTGCGGGCCACCGCGGCGCGGGCCGGGACACCGGGGAAGTCCGGTGCGGTGTCCGGCTGTTCACGGGCGGCGTGGGCGGCGTTGCGCCGGGTCAGCTCGTCGAGGAGCTCCCGCTCGCCCCGGCCGCGCAGGAGCAGCAGGACGAACGGGTCCTCGTCGAGGAGCCGGGCCGCCCGGTAGCACAGGGCCGCCGCGTGCTTGCACGGCGGACGGGCGGTGTCCGGGCAGGAGCAGCGCGGGACGAGCTCGCCCGCACCCGGCAGCACGGCCCCCGCCAGCGACTGCGGCACCTCCCGCTCCAGCAGGCCGGCGAGAGCCGTCGGATCCGCGGCCACCGCCTCCAGGAGTTCGTTCCACTCGGCGTCGGCGAAGGGGCCCAGCGCCAGTTCGGTGCGGTACGGGCGGGCCCGGCTGCCCCGTACGTACGCCACGATCCGGCCCGGGGTGACGGTGACCGCGTCGACGTGCCCCTCTTCGGCGTACGCGCGTCCCCGCGCCAGGCGGGCCGGGTCGCGGGACACCGCTTCGAGCGCCGCCACCCAGGCCCGGCCCCACCAGCTGGCGGCCTGCACCCCGGCGGGCACGGTCTCGAAGGTGCGGCGGCGGTCGTCCCGCGCGGTGATCATGCGGGCCTCCGCAGGGAGACGAGGTCGGCCAGCTCGCGGTCGGTCAGCTCGGTCAGCGCCGACTCCCCCGAACCGAGCACGGCATCCGCCAGGGCCCGCTTCGCCTCCAGCATCTCGGCGATCCGGTCCTCCACGGTGCCCTCGGCGATGATCCGGTGGACCTGGACCGGCTGCGTCTGCCCGATCCGGTACGCGCGGTCGGTGGCCTGCTCCTCCACCGCCGGGTTCCACCAGCGGTCGAAATGGATGACATGGCCGGCCCGGGTCAGGTTCAGCCCGGTGCCCGCCGCCTTCAACGAGAGCAGGAAGACCGGGACTTCGCCGGACTGGAAGCGGTCCACGAGCTCCTCGCGGCGCGCCACCGGGGTCCCGCCGTGCAGCAGCTGGTGGGCGATCCCGCGGGACGCCAGGTGCCGCTCGATGATCCGGGCCATCGTCACGTACTGGGTGAAGACCAGCACCGAACCGTCCTCCGCGAGGATCGTGTCCAGCAGCTCGTCCAGCAGGGCCAGCTTGCCCGAGCGGTGCGGGATCCGCGGCTGCTCCTCCTTCAGGTACTGCGCGGGGTGGTTGCAGATCTGCTTGAGCGAGGCCAGCAGCTTCATGATCATGCCGCGCCGCTCGATCCCCTCGCTCGCCTCGATCACGGCCATCGCCTCGTCCACCGCGGCCTGGTACAGCGAGGCCTGCTCGCGGGTCAGGGAGACCGGATGGTCGGTCTCCGTCTTCGGGGGCAGCTCGGGGGCGATCCCCGGGTCGGACTTCTTGCGCCGCAGCAGGAACGGCCGGACGAGCGCGGCGAGCCGGGCGACCGCCGCCTCGTTGCCCCCGTCCTCCTCCTGCTGGTGCTCCACCGGACGGGCGTGCCGGGCCCGGAACGTCGTCAGCGGGCCCAGCAGGCCCGGCGTCGTCCAGTCGAGCAGCGCCCACAGCTCGGAGAGGTTGTTCTCCACCGGGGTGCCGGTCAGTGCCACCCGGGCCGGCGCCGGGATCGTGCGCAGCGCCTTCGCCGTCGCCGAATGCGGGTTCTTCACGTGCTGCGCCTCGTCGGCGACGACCATGCCCCAGGGCTGTTCGGCCAGCCGGGCCGCGCTCGCGCGCATCGTCCCGTACGTGGTGAGCACGAATCCGCCGGCCAGACCGTCGAGGCTGCGGCTGCCGCCGTGGAACCGGCGCACGGCGACGCCGGGCGCGAACTTCTCGATCTCCCGCTGCCAGTTGCCCAGCAGGGACGCGGGGCAGACGACGAGCGTGGGCTCGGGGCGGTCCCGGTGCAGGTGCAGCGCGATCAGCGTGACCGTCTTGCCCAGGCCCATGTCGTCGGCGAGGCAGCCGCCGAGGCCGAGCGAGGTCATCAGGTCCAGCCAGGCCAGACCGCGGGCCTGGTAGTCGCGCAGGGTCGCCTTCAGCCCGGCGGGCTGCGGCAGCGGGGCCTGTTCGCCGGTCAGCCGGTCCCGCAGGGCGGCCAGCGCCCCCACCGGTACCGCCGCCACCGGCTCGCCTTCCACCTCGGCCGTCCCCGTCAGTACGGTCGCGAGCGCATCCACCGGGTCCAGCAGCCCCAGCTCCCGCTTGCGCGCCTTGCGCACCAGCTCGGGATCGACCCGCACCCACTGGTCGCGCAGCCGCACCACGGGCCGGTGGGCCTGCGCGAGGGCGTCCATCTCCCCGGGGGTGAGCCGGTCGCCGCCCAGCGCGAGCTCCCAGGAGAACGCGAAGAGGTGGCCGGCGTCGAAGAACGCCGTGCCGTCGGTGGCGGAGCCCGGAGCGGTGGACCGTACGACCGCGGTCGCGGACAGCGTACGAGCGAGCTCGCGCGGCCAGTGGACCAGGACCCCGGCGGCCGCCAGCCGGCTCGCGGCCCTGCCCAGCAGGTCTTCGAGCTCGGGGTCGGAGAGGGCCAGCACGTCGGGGACGGGCTGGTCCAGCAGCCGCAGCAGGGGCGGCCAGACCCGGGCGGCCCGGCGCAGCGCCAGTACGGAGTCGATCCGGGCGCGCGGCCCGAAGCCGGCGGCCGCCGCACCGGCCCACAGCAGCCCGGCGTCGGTGACGAGGGTGGGATCGGCGAGGCTGTGCACCTGGACGACGGCGGCGCCCGCCCGGCGGTTGTCCTCCTCCTCGGCCTCGTCGAACAGGCGGAACGAGGACAGGTCGAGCCGCAGCGAGATCCCCACGCCGGCATCGGCGCCGGCCGCGACCTGCGCGGCCCAGTCCTGTATCCCGGGCACCCGCTGCGGCTCCTGCGCGGCGAACGGCCGTCCGGTGGCCACCGGCGCGGCCGGGGTGCGCGGCAGGCCGTCTGCGACGGCGTCGAGGAACGCGCGGACCAGGGCCTCCGGTTCGGGCAGCTGGAGCGGGCGGCGCCCGGCCAGGGGGGTGGCGTACCCCTCGTACGGGAGCGCGGCGGCCACCGCGCGGAGGTGGCCGACGTCCTCGGCGTCGAGCGGGCCGGCCCGCCAGGCGTCGATCCCCTCGGGGGTGACCCCGGGCAGCAGCCGGCCGCGGGCCACGAGCGCGAGCGCGTGGCGGGCGGCGGTGCCCCAGGCGCGGGTGGCGGGATGGGTGACGGCGCTGAGCGGGGCGCGGGCGAGCAGGGGCAGGGCCCGGGCCACGGACAGGCTGAGGGCGGGGACGGTACGGCTGCGGACGCCCTGGCCGTGCGGCCGTACGACGGTGAGCACCGTCGGGCTCCCGGCCGGGAGGTCGGGGAGGGCGTCCCCGTCGGGGGCCCAGAAGGCGATGCAGGCCTCGCGGGGGACGGCGGCGGGGAGGAACACGGCGGGATGCCGCAGGAGCACGTCCAACGGCTGATGCGGCTGCGGCTGCCGTCGGTGCGGCCGATCCGGCTGCGGTGTCACGGCGTCGCCTCCCCTCCCCTCGGTCCTCGGCCCAGACGGGTCCCGTCTGTCCCCCGAAGTCTAGGCGTGGGCACTGACAACGCCGCTGAGCTGCGCAAACACCGGCCGTGCCACCGCGTACCGCCTCGTGCCGCCCAGGCCGGCCGCGCAGCCTGCGCCGCCCAGCAGCCGTGGGCGCACCCGGGCGGGGCGGCCGCTGCAGGGGTCCGCGGCACCCCGCCCCGTTGCCGGGGCGGGATCCCCCGGCCACGGGGTGCCATCGCCCCGCCGGTGGGACCATGGACCTGAGGCGATGGTCATGCGTTCCGGAAACGAGCCGGTGACCGCCCGCAGTCCGCTGCGGCTGCGGTTCTGGCTGAGCCTGTGGGGGCTCGTCTGGGCCGCCGCCGGGACGGCCGCGTTCTCGCTGGCCGGCCGGCCCGGGTGGGCGGCGGCCTGCGGGGTGCTCGCCGTGCTCGCGCTCGTGGACCTGATCGTGGTCGTGCACCACATCCACCAGGGGCCGCACTACCAGCCGGGCCCGGACGTCCCCCCGTACGAACCTCCGCGCGGCCGGTGACACGCCGATCGTCGGTGACACACCGGACGGGGACCGCGCCGGAGGCGGCCTACTCCTCGAAGCGGGCCGCCGCCAGGTAGTCGGGCCGCGGGTCGAGGGCGGCCGCCAGGCGGAAGTGCTTGCGCGCCTGCTCGGGCCGGCCGGAGCGCTCGTGGGTGCGGGCCAGCGCGAAGTGCGCGAAGGCGTTGTCCGGCTCCCGCTCCAGCACCAGCTCGAACTCCAGCTCCGCCGGACGCAGTTGGGCGGCGGCGAAGAAGGCGCGGGCCCGCAGCAGCCGGGCCGCCGTGTTCTCCGGGTGCGCCGCGATGACCGAGTCGAGCAGCTTCACGGCGCCGCGCGGGTCCCGCGCGGCCAGCAGCTGTTCGGCGGCCCGGTAGTCGATGACGTGGGTTTCCGGGGACGAGCCGGACGGCGGGGACGGCTGCGCCGGTATGCGCGGCGGCGTGGTGTCGGACACGGTCTGATCCTTCCCTCTGCGGGCGCGTTCAACGCCCCGCACCCCGCCCGCTATTCCATGAGCACGTCAGGCCCCGGAAGCACCCGCGGCACCCGCGGCACCGGAAGCATCGGCGGCATCGACGTCACCGGAGGAATCGGCGGCACCGGCGACACCCGCCGCACCCGCGCCCGCCCCCCGCTCCCGGAGTTCCGCCCACACCGTGCGCACCTGCGGCTCCAGGGCCTCCAGCGGCCCGTCGTTGTCGATCACGAGGGTGGCCACCGCCAGCCGCTGCTCGCGCGTGGCCTGCGCGGCCATCCGGGCCCGCGCCTCGTCCTCGGCCATCCCGCGCAGCGCGGTGAGCCGGGCCAGCTGCGTCGCGGGCGCGGCGTCCACCACGACCACCAGGTCGTACAGCGGCGCCAGGCCGTTCTCCGCGAGCAGTGGTACGTCGTGCACGACGATCGCACCGGGCCCGGCGGCGGCCTCCAGCTCGGCCGACCGGGCGCCGACCAGCGGGTGCACGATGGCGTTGAGCGTCTGCAGTTTCGCCGGGTCGGCGAACACGATGGATCCGAGCTTCGGCCGGTCCAGCGTCCCCTCGGGGGTCAGCACGGACTCCCCGAACGCCGCGACGACGGCCGCGAGCCCGGGCGTCCCCGGTTCCACGACCTCCCGCGCGATGCGGTCGGCGTCCACGACGACCGCCCCGTACCCCGCCAGCAGTCGCGAGACCTCGCTCTTGCCGGCACCGATTCCGCCTGTCAGGCCCACCTTCAGCATGCCCAGCAGACTAGACCCCGCGTCCCGGCCCCCGTACGGCCCCCCACCCCGTGCCCCCTCGGGCACGGGCGGGCGGCCCGTCAGCCCTCGCCCTCGCGCTCCGCCAGGAACCGCTCGAACTCGCGGCCGATCTCGTCCGCGGACGGGATCTCCTGGGGCTCGGCGATCATGTTGCCGCGGGTTTCGGCGCCGGCCGCCGCGTCGTACTGGTGCTCCAGGCCCTGGACCAGGGCGACCAGCTCCTCGTCGCCCTCGCGGATCTGCCGGTCGATCTCCGTCTGGGTGCGGTGCGCCTCGGTGCGCAGCGTGTGCGCGACCGCCGGCAGGACGAGCCCGGTCGCCGCCGTGATGGCCTCCAGCACCGTCAGCGCGGCGTCCGGGTACGGGGAGCGCGCCACGTAGTGCGGGACGTGCGCGGCGACACCCAGTACGTCGTGTCCGGCCTGGCCGAGGCGGAACTCCACGAGGGACTCCGCGCTGCCCGGCACCTGGGCCTCGTCGAACGGGCTGCGGTGCCCGGGCATGAGGTCGGTCCGGTTGCCGTGCGGGGTGATCCCGACGGGCCGGGTGTGCGGGACGCCCATGGGGATGCCGTGGAAGTTGACGGAGAGCCGGACGCCGAGGCGTTCGACGATCTGCCGGACGGCGACGGCGAAGCGCTCCCACTCCACGTCCGGCTCGGGGCCGGAGAGCAGCAGGAACGGCGCGCCGGTCGCGTCCTGGACGAGGCGCACCTCCAGCCGGGGCTCTTCGAACTCGGTCCAGTGGTCGCGCTGGAACGTCAGCAGCGGGCGCCGGGCCCGGTAGTCGACGAGGCGGTCCGCATCGAACCGGGCCACGACCTGGTGGGGCAGCGTGTCGAGCAGCCGCTCGACGATCTGCTCCCCGGCCTCACCTGCGTCGATGTACCCCTCGAAGTGGTAGAGCATGACCAGCCCGGCCGAGTCCTGGGCGAGCGCCAGGTCCGCCACCGCCAGGCCCTTGGCGTCCCATTCGTACAACCCCTGTGGATCGAGCACCGTCACCACTCCTCCTCGCCGTCTTCTCTGCGGACAACGTCCAAGGGGGCTGCCCCATTCCCCAGTTGGCCCCATTCACAGGAACGCAACGCACGGGACGCAACAAGGCCCGCCCCCCTGAGGGGACGGGCCTTGTCTTCAGCTCAGCTCACACCGGGGTGTGATGCGCTGCGATCAGCTCTGGCCGCCGGCCAGCTTCTCGCGGAGCGCGGCCAGGGCCTCGTCGGAGGCCAGGGCGCCCGAGGTCTCGTCCGACTCCGAGGAGTAGGAACCACCCGAGATGCCCGCACCGGCGTTGCCACCGGCGGCCGGGGCGGCAGCGCCCTCGGCGGCAGCGGCCTCGTCGGCCTCGCGGCTCTTGATGACCTGCGCCTGGTGCTGCTCGAAGCGGACCTGCGCCTCGGCGTACTGGCGCTCCCACGTCTCGCGCTGGGTCTCGTAGCCCTCGAGCCAGTCGTTGGTCTCGGGGTCGAAGCCCTCGGGGTAGATGTAGTTGCCCTGGTCGTCGTAGGACGCGGCCATGCCGTACAGGGTCGGGTCGAACTCGACCGACGCCGGGTCGGCACCGAAGGACTCGTTGGCCTGCTTCAGCGACAGCGAGATCCGGCGACGCTCGAGGTCGATGTCGATGACCTTGACGAAGATCTCGTCGTTGACCTGGACGACCTGCTCCGGGATCTCCACGTGGCGCTCGGCCAGCTCGGAGATGTGGACCAGGCCCTCGATGCCCTCGTCCACGCGGACGAACGCACCGAACGGAACCAGCTTGGTGACCTTACCCGGGACGACCTGACCGATCTGGTGGGTCCGGGCGAACTGCTGCCACGGGTCCTCCTGCGTCGCCTTCAGCGACAGGGAGACACGCTCGCGGTCCATGTCGACGTCGAGGACCTCGACGGTGACTTCCTGGCCGACCTCGACAACCTCGGACGGGTGGTCGATGTGCTTCCAGGACAGCTCGGAGACGTGGACGAGACCGTCGACGCCACCCAGGTCCACGAAGGCACCGAAGTTGACGATCGAGGAAACGACGCCGGAGCGGACCTGACCCTTCTGCAGGGTGGTGAGGAACGTCTGGCGGACCTCGGACTGGGTCTGCTCGAGCCAGGCGCGGCGGGACAGGACCACGTTGTTGCGGTTCTTGTCCAGCTCGATGATCTTCGCCTCGAGCTCCTTGCCCACGTAGGGCTGGAGGTCGCGGACGCGGCGCATCTCGACGAGGGAGGCCGGCAGGAAGCCACGGAGGCCGATGTCGAGGATGAGACCACCCTTGACGACCTCGATGACGGTACCGGTGACGATGCCGTCTTCTTCCTTGATCTTCTCGATCGTGCCCCAGGCACGCTCGTACTGAGCGCGCTTCTTGGACAGGATCAGACGGCCTTCCTTGTCCTCCTTCTGGAGAACCAGGGCCTCGATCTCGTCGCCGACCTTGACGACCTCGTTCGGGTCGACGTCGTGCTTGATCGAGAGCTCACGGCTCGGGATCACGCCTTCGGTCTTGTAACCGATGTCGAGCAGGACCTCGTCCCGGTCGACCTTCACGATGACGCCGTCGACGATGTCGCCGTCGTTGAAGTACTTGATCGTCTCGTCGATCGCGGCGAGGAAGGCTTCCTCGTTACCGATGTCGTTGACCGCTACCTGCGGGGTGGTAGAGGTGGTCTCGGTGCTGCTCGTCATGTGGGAAAGGGCTCCGGTTACGGACAGAAAGTCGTAGGTACTGCTACGCCGGGAGCCCTTATCGGCATCTGCCGAAGAAGCCGGACAGCCAAGGAAGCCCAAACTCCGCCGTGAAGCGGACCGGGCCTCGAAAACCGAGGGGTCATCTACAGATGCAAGCGCAGCCTGCTAGGTCTGAGGAGCACAGGCTCGCAGCGCAACTTGTAGCATACGGGGGCAGCCGGACAGGGTCAATGCGCGAAGGCGCACACCCCGGGCGGATCACCGCATAACCGGCACAATTCGTGGGCGGGCGGGCGCGGATGGCCCCTTCCTGCCTCGTTCGAACTCTTTCCGCAGACTACGACGACAGGCCCCATGAACCAAGAGGACTACGCCCCCGAAGAAGCGTACGAAGCCGACGGCGACGCCGGCGAGGACGCCGAGGCCACCCGGCGTGACGCCGACGACGCGGAGAGCAGCCGCGCCAGCCGGGGCTGGTGGGACCGCAACGCCGACGAGTACCAGAGCGAACACGGAGCGTTCCTCGGCGACGACCGCTTCGTCTGGGGGCCGGAAGGCCTGGACGAGGCGGACGCCGCCCTGCTCGGCCCGGCGGACTCCCTGAAGGACAAGGACGTCCTGGAGATCGGCGCCGGAGCCGCCCAGTGCTCGCGCTGGCTGGCCGCCCGGGGCGCCCGCCCGGTGGCCCTGGACCTCTCCCACCGCCAGCTCCAGCACGCCCTGCGCATCGGTGACGGCGTCCCCCTCGTCGAGGCGGACGCGGGGAGGCTGCCGTTCCGCGACGCCTCCTTCGACCTGGCCTGTTCCGCGTACGGGGCCGTCCCCTTCGTCGCGGACCCCGTCAACGTCATGCGCGAGGTCCACCGCGTCCTGCGCCCCGGCGGCCGCTGGGTCTTCTCCGTCACCCATCCGGTCCGCTGGGCCTTCCCCGACGAGCCCGGCCCGGAGGGGCTGTCCGTCTCCGCCTCCTACTTCGACCGGACCCCGTACGTCGAACAGGACGAGCAGGGCCGCGCCGTCTACGTGGAGCACCACCGCACCCTCGGCGACCGGGTCCGCGACGTGGTCGCGGGCGGCTTCCGCCTGGTCGACCTGGTGGAACCGGAGTGGCCCGCGTGGAACACCCAGGAGTGGGGCGGCTGGTCCCCGCTGCGCGGCAACCTGATCCCCGGCACCGCGATCTTCGTCTGCGCGAGGGACTGAGACACCGGTGACCCGACAGCTCCGCCAGACCGACCTCGACGCCCTTCCCGTACGGGAGGTCCTGCCCGCACTGGTGTCCGCGCTGGACGCCCACGGCACGGCGGTGCTCTGCGCCCCGCCCGGCACCGGCAAGACCACGCTGGTGCCGCTGGTCCTGGCCGGGCTGGTGGGCGGCGGGCCCCGGCGCCGGGTCGTCGTCGCCGAGCCGCGGCGGATCGCCGCCCGGGCCGCGGCGCGCCGGATGGCCTGGCTGCTGGGCGAGGAGGTCGGCGGTTCGGTGGGCTTCACCGTGCGCGGCGAGCGGGTGGCCGGTCCGGACACGGTGGTGGAAGTGGTCACCACCGGTGTCCTGCTCCAGCGGCTCCAGCGGGACCAGGAGCTCGCCGGCGTCGACCTGGTGGTGCTGGACGAGTGCCACGAGCGGCACCTCGACGCCGACACGGTCGCCGCCTTCCTCCTGGACGTACGGGAGACCCTGCGCCCGGAGCTGCGGCTGGTCGCGGCCTCCGCGACGACGGACGCGGCCGGCTGGGCCCGGGTGCTCGGCGGCGCGCCGGTGGTGGAGGCCGCGGGGGTCTCGTACCCGGTGGAGACGGTCTGGTCCCCGCCGCCGCGGCCGGTGCGGCCGCCGCACGGGATGCGGGTGGATCCGGCGCAGCTGGCGCACGTGGCCTCGGTGGTGCGGCGGGCGCTGGCGGAACGCGGCGGCGACGTCCTGTGCTTCCTGCCCGGCGTCGGGGAGATCGCCCGGGTGGCGGGCCAGCTGGGCGGGGTGGACGCGGAGGTCCTCCAGATACACGGCCGGGCCCCGGCCGCGGCCCAGGACGCGGCGCTTTCCGTCGCACGGCACCGCAGGGTCATCCTTTCCACCGCCGTGGCGGAGTCCAGCCTGACCGTGCCGGGCGTACGGGTGGTCGTGGACTCGGGGCTGGCCCGCGAGCCGCGGGTGGACCACGCCCGGGGGCTGGGCGCGCTGGCGACCGTACGGGCGTCCCGCGCGGCCGGGCGCCAGCGGGCGGGCCGGGCCGGGCGTGAGGCGCCGGGGACGGTGTACCGCTGCTGGGCCGAGGCGGAGGACGCACGGCTGCCCTCCTTCCCCTCGCCCGAGATCCGGATCGCCGACCTGGCGCAGTTCGCGCTGCAGGCGGCCTGCTGGGGCGACCCGGACGCGTCGGGTCTGGCCCTGCTGGACCCGCCGCCGGCCGGGGCGATGGCCGCGGCGCGGGAAGTCCTGCTTGCGGTCGGTGCCGTGGACGGCGCGGGGCGGCCGACCCCGCGCGGGCTGCGCATGGCCCGGCTGGGTCTGCACCCGCGCCTGGCCCGGGCCCTGCTGGACGGTTCCGCCGCCCTGGGGGCCCGCCGGGCGGCGGAGCTGGTGGCCCTGCTGAGCGAGGAGCCGCCGCGGGAGTACGGCGACGACCTGGCCGGGGCCTGGCGGCGGGCCCGCGCGGGCGGCGACGGGTACGCGTCCCGCTGGCGGGCGGAGGCCCGGCGCCTGGAGCGCGCCGCGGCTGCCGCCGGGACCGGGACGCGGGGTGCCGCGGGCACTGCGCGTGGCTCTTCCCCCACCTCGCCCCTTCCCGGGACCGGGGCTTCGCCACCGCCCCCTCCGGGGGCTGCGCCCCGGGAGCCCCAGGCTTCGAACGGCGGCAGCCGGATTCCGGCCCCGCCGGCGTGTGAGGCGCGGGGCCCGGGGCGGAGCCCCGGCAGCGGCGCCGCACCCGACGACGTCGCCGCCGGGCGGATCGCCGCCCTGGCCTTCCCCGAGCGCGTGGCGAAGGCCAAGGGCGGCGGGGCGTTCCTGATGGCCTCCGGGACGGCCGCCGAGCCGGGGGAGGGCTCGCCGCTGCGCGGCGCGCCGTGGCTGGCGGTGGCCGTCGCCGACCGGGGGCCGCATTCCGCGTCCGCCCGGGTCCGGCTGGCCGCCGTCATCGACGAGGACACCGCCCGGTCCGCGGCCGCGCACCTGCTGGCCTCCGGCGAGGAGGTGCACTGGGAGGACGGGGACGTGGTGGCCCGGTCCGCGGAGCGCCTCGGGGCCGTCGAGCTGGCCGTGCGCCCGCTCAAGAACCCCGATCCGGACCTGGTCAGGGCCGCCCTCCTCGACGGTCTGCGCAGCGAGGGGCTCGGGCTGCTGCGCTGGTCCGCGGACGCGCGGGCGTTGCGGGCCCGGCTGGCCTTCCTGCACCGCACCCTCGGCGGCGGCTGGCCGGACGTGGCGGACGACGACGCCCTGCTGGAGCGTGCCGGTGACTGGCTGGAACCCGAGCTGTCGCGCGCCCGGCGCCGCGCCGATCTCGGGCGGATCGACGCCGGGCAGGCCCTGAACCGGCTGCTGCCCTGGGCGAGCGGGGAGGCCGTCCGCCTGGACGAGCTGGCCCCGGAGCGGATCGAGGTGCCCAGCGGTTCCCGGATCCGGGTGGACTACTCCGCGGAGCACGGGCAGCCGGTGCTCGCCGTGAAGCTCCAGGAGCTGTTCGGGCTGGCCGAGACCCCGCGGGTGGCCGGGGTGCCCGTCCTCGTCCACCTGCTGTCGCCGGCGGGGCGGCCCGCCGCCGTGACCGCCGACCTGGCCTCGTTCTGGCGGGGCGGCTACCGGGCCGTGCGCGCCGAGCTCCGCGGGCGCTACCCCAAGCACCCGTGGCCGGAGGATCCGGCGACCGCCGAACCCACCCGGCACACCAACGCCCGCCTCAGGCGCTGAGCCGCTCCGGGGCCCCGTCGTCGCGGCGGCCGCGGGCCTCCAGCCACAGGGCCAGCCCGAACAGCACGAACCCGCCGGCCGCCAGGCCGACCGGGGCGTACGTGTGCAGCGCGAGGACCTTCGTCCGGTTCGCCTTGACCAGGTCGACGGTGTGGTCGGCGTAGTCCGGACGCATCTTCACGTCTCCCGCGAAGACGGTGAGCCTGCCGTCGGGGGCACCGGCCGCGATGCCGCCGCGCATCTCCTGCTCGATGACCTGCTCGGCGTTGACGGGCGCCCCGGTCACCGGGTCGACCCAGAACATCGCCTTGACGCGGTACCAGAGGCTGGTGCCGGTGCTCTGCTCGAACGTCGCGGGGTCGATGCCCTCGATCGGCATCTTCTTCGGCAGGGAGACCTTCGTCCACGGCACGGTCTGCTCGTAGTAGTAGACGTCCATCCCCCGGTAGGTGCGCGGGCCGACGTAGTGGATCGGCGAGGAGGTGCGGGTCTGGGCGTCGAAGTAGAGGTAGTCGCGCGGTTCGGCGAAGAAGGGCCACTTGAACTCGATGCCCTCGCGCTTGACCGGGTCGCCGTCGACCATCTCGCCGGTGGCGTGCACCGGGGCCTGGGTGTGGGCGTCGAAGATGTAGCGCTCGGGGATCTGGGAGACCATCTTCCCGTCGGGGCCCATGATGTACGAGAGGGTGTCCCAGACGACGACGTCCTTGCCGGCGCTCGCCTCGATCTCCTTCGACGCCTCGACGTTGCCCTTCAGGGTCTGGACGATGGTGACCTTGTCGACCTTCTTCGGCTGCATGCCGGCGGTGTAGTCGAGGAGGGTCGCGTCCTTCGCCTCCAGCACCATCTCCTGGTACTGGTTCGGCGGGATCTTGGCGAGCCGGGGGTACGCGTACCAGCGCAGCAGCGGTGCGAGGGCTGCGCAGAACACCGCCAGGGCCAGCAGGACGAGGCTCGCTCTGCGTCGCATGTCCGGGCCTCCTCTACTGTCCGGGCGCGGCGGGCGCGGTGGTGAGCAGCGGCTTGGGCGAGGTCTTGCCTTCGGGCACCCCGAATGCCGTGACGGCGAACACGAGGGCCAGCGCGGCGGCCAGCCCGATGGCGGCGGCGACGAGAGCGCGCATGCCGGGCCTCCGGAATCTGATGGGGTGTCAGGGCGGAGGCACCGTAGCAACGCGGAGCCGAGATGAGAACCGTCGGACCGGGAGCACCCGCGGACGGTCGCCTACGGGGTGCGGGAGGGGCTCGGGGTCGGCTTCGGTGAGCCGGTGGACGCGGCGCTCGCCGTCGGGCTCGGCTTCGGCGACGGCGTCGCGCTCGGCTCGGGCACCGGGGTGGGCGTGGGGGTCGCCTTCGGGGTCGGCGTGGGGGTGGAGGTGGGGGTCGGCGTCGGTTTCGGGCTGGGTGTGGAAGTCGGGCTCGGGGTCGGCGTGGGCGTCGGCGTCGGGCTCGGCGCGGGGGTCGGGGTGGGGCTCGGCGCGGGAGTCGGCGTCGGCGTCGGCGTCGGGTTCTGACTCGGCGTCGGCGTCGGCTTCGGCGCCGGAGCCGGGATGCCGGGGGCGTCGGGGATTTCGCGGGTGCCGTTCAGGTAGTACGTGAACCAGGACTTCACCGTCCGGAGGTACTCCGCGGACTGGTTGTACGAGAGCACCGCACGGTCCAGGTCGGCCGGCACCCGCAGGTCCCGGGTCCCCGCGCACAGGTAGCGGCCGGCCGCGAGGGCCGCGTCGTACACGTTGTTCGGGTTGCGCCGGCCGTCACCGTCCGCGTCCTGGCCCCACGCCGCCCACGTGGACGGGATGAACTGCATCGGTCCGACCGCCCGGTCGTGGGCGGCGTCCCCGTCGTAGCGGCCGCCGTCCGTGTCCCGGATGTCCGCGAAGCCGTTGCCGTCGAGCACGGGGCCCAGGATCGGCCGGAGCGTGGTGCCCGCGGCATCCACGCGGCCGCCGTTCGCCTGCCCGGACTCGACCTTGCCGATCGCCGCGAGGAGCTGCCAGCGCAGTCCGCATCCGGGATCGCTCTCGCCCACCTTCCGTTCCGCCAGCCGGTACGCCGCCAGGACGGTGGCCGGGATGCCCTGCGCACCCTCCCTGCCGCCCATGGCCGCGGGCTCGTTGTGCGCCTCCCCCGCCGCCGGGACGTCCTGCGGTGCCGGGGCCGGCGGCTGCTCGGAGCCGGCCGGGGGCGGGAGTTCGGTGAGGTAGGCGGAGTCACCGCCGGATCCGGCCGGTGGGGACGGCGGCGCGCCGTGCACGCCCTGCGCGTTCTGCGCCGTGCCCTCGCCGGCCGCCGACAGCCGTTCCCCCGGCGGGGCTTGGGAGGCCGTCACCGCGGCGACCACGGCCGCGCAGACCAGGGCGGCGGATCCGCCCCTGCGCAGCCCCCGGCCGAAGCCGGCCGTGAACCGTTGCGACGGCAGTGCCGTCCTACGAACCGACATGGGTCGGCCCCCTCCCCCTCGACGTCGGCGAGAACCTACGTCAACTCCCTTCACACCGCACCGATCAGCGCCCGGATTTCACGACTTCCGCACGCCCCGTGCAGGTCACGCATACTGTCCGGACCGTTCGGGGCGCATTGGCCCGAAGTAAGGAAGAGATGTCATGCCGTTCACCCTCAGCCATGCGGCGGCCGTGCTGCCGGCCGTCCGCCGGGCGGGCCGGGCCCGCGGGCCGCTGGTCGCGTCGGCGCTCGTCCTCGGATCGTTCGCGCCCGACACGTTCTACTTCGGGGACGCCGTCGTCTCCGGCGTCATGCGGTACGGCGCTTTCACGCATTCGCTGCCCGGGGTGTTCACCGCGGACGCCGTGCTGACCGCCGTGCTCGCGGCGTGCTGGCTGCTGCTGCGCGAGCCGCTGATCGCGCTCCTGCCGCGCCGCCGCCAGGGCCGCGTCCACGCCTTCCTGCGCGGCGAGGACTGGCAGAACCCGCAGGGCGGCGGCCGGCGCCCCGCCGCGCTCGCGCTCTGGTTCTACCTCTCCGCCGTCGCCGGCTCGCTCACGCACGTGGTGTGGGACAGCTTCACGCACCTGGACCGGTGGGGCACCAACGCCCTGCCCGCCCTCGGCGAGCCGCTCGCCTACGGCCTTCCCCTGTACTCGTACCTGCAGTACGGGACGTCCGCCGTCGCGGCCTGCGTCCTGCTGTGGTTCACGGCGACCGCCGTGCGCCGGCTGCCCGACCGGCCCGCCCCCGCGTCGGTACCGGTCCTGGGCCGGGCACAACTGCTGGGCGGGGCCGCCCTGGTCACCGGGTGCGTGGCGATCGGGGTGACCATGCGGGTGCTGCGCTTCTTCACGTTCTACGACCGGATCCGCACCCCGCTCGACATCATCCCGACGGTCTGCTTCGGCGCGGGCGGCGGCCTCGCCGTGGGCCTGCTGCTGTACGGGACCCTCGTACGGCTCGTGCACCGGCGCGCGGGCGCCCGTACGGACACCGGAGAGGAAACGCGGACGCCCGTCCCCACCGCGTAGCGGGGACGGGCGCGGTACGGGCCGCACGGCGGCCGTGCCTCAGTGCGCGGCGGACTCCCAGTCGGCGCCGACGCCCACCGACACGTCCAGCGGGGCGCGGAGCTCGACGGCGGCGCCCATCTCGCGGCGCACCAGCTCCTCGACCTGCTGCCGCTCGCCCGGGGCGATCTCGAGCACGATTTCGTCGTGGACCTGGAGCAGCATCCGCGACTTCAGCCCGGCCTCGGTGACGGCCTTGTCCACGCGCAGCATGGCGACCTTGACGATGTCGGCGGCGGTGCCCTGGATGGGGGCGTTCAGCGCCATCCGCTCGGCGGCCTCACGGCGCATCCGGTTGTCGCTGTTGAGGTCGGGCAGGTACCGGCGGCGCCCGAAGATCGTCGCCGTGTAGCCGGTGGCCCGGGCCTCGTCGACGACGCGGCCCAGGTAGTCCCGGACCCCGCCGAACCGCTCGAAGAAGGTGTCCATCAGGCCGCGCGCCTCGGCGGGCTCGATGTTCAGCTGCTGCGAGAGGCCGAACGCGGACAGCCCGTAGGCGAGCCCGTACGACATCGCCTTGATCTTGCGCCGCATCTCGGCGTCGACCGCGGAGCGCTCCACGCCGAACACCTGGGAGGCGACGGTGGTGTGCAGGTCCTCCCCGGACAGGAAGGCCTCGATCAGCCCCTCGTCCTCGGACAGGTGCGCCATGACGCGCAGCTCGATCTGGCTGTAGTCGGCGGTCATGAGGGATTCGAAGCCCTCGCCGACGACGAAGCCGCGGCGGATGGCCCGGCCCTCGTCGGTGCGCACCGGCACGTTCTGCAGGTTCGGGTCGGTGGAGGACAGCCGCCCGGTCGCGGCGACGGTCTGGCTGAAGCTGGTGTGCACCCGGCCGTCGGCGGCGATCGTCTTGACGAGGCCCTCGACGGTGACGCGCAGCTTGGCCTGTTCCCGGTGCCGCAGCATGATCACCGGCAGTTCGTGGTCGGTCTGCGTGGCCAGCCAGGCCAGCGCGTCGGCGTCCGTGGTGTAGCCGGTCTTGGTCTTCTTCGTCTTCGGCAGGTCCAGCTCGCCGAAGAAGACCTCCTGGAGCTGCTTGGGCGAGCCGAGGTTGAACTCGTGCCCGACCGCGGCGTGCGCCTCCTTCACCGCCTGCTGCACGGCCCCGGCGAACTGCTGCTCCATGGCCTCCAGGTGGTCGCGGTCGGCGGCGATGCCGGCCCGCTCCATCCGGGCCAGCAGCTGCGAGGTCGGCAGCTCCATGTCGTGCAGCAGCTCGGCGGCGCCGACCTCGGCGAGCTTGCCGGTGAACGCGTCACCGAGGTCCAGGACGGCGCGGGCCTGCGCCATCAGGGCCTCCGCCTCGGCGGTCTCGTCCGCGCCGAACGCCAGCTGGCCGTCGGCGGCGGCGGGCAGCAGCTCGCGGTGCAGGTACTCGTTGGACAGCACGTCCAGCGCGAAGGACCGGCGGCCCGGCTTGACCAGGTACGCGGCGAGTGCGGTGTCCATGGTGACGCCGGCCAGGGTCCAGCCGTGCTCGGGGAAGACCCGCATCAGGCCCTTGGCGTTGTGCACCACCTTGGGCTTCGCCGCGTCGGCGGCCCACGCCGCGAACGCCTGCTCGTCGGCCTCGTCCAGCCCGGACGGCTCGAACCAGGCGGCGGCCCCGCCGGCCGCGGCCAGCGCGATCTCGCTCACATTGCCCTGGCCGAGCGCCCAGCTGTCCACGGTGGAGATGCCGAGCGGCCCGCCCGCGTGGCTCGCCAGCCACGGCGCCAGCTCGCCCGCGCCCAGCACGCTCGCGTCCAGCTCCACCTCGGCGGCCGGAGCGGGCGCCTCTTCCTCGGCGGCGCCCGGGTCCACCGCCAGCAGCCGCTCGCGCAGCGACGCGTTGCGGATCTCCAGCACGTCCAGCACACCGGTCACGGCGGACCGGTCGTAGGGGGCGCGGGCCAGGTCGGCGGGGGTCCTGGGCAGCTCGACGTCCTTGACCATCTCGGTCAGGACCCGGTTGAGCTTCACGGCGTCCAGGTGGTCCCGGAAGTTCTGCCCGGCCTTGCCCTTGACCTCCTCGGCGCGCTCGACGAGCTCCGCGAACGACCCGAACTGGGTGATCCACTTCGCGGCGGTCTTCTCCCCGACGCCCGGGATGCCCGGCAGGTTGTCCGACGGGTCGCCGCGCAGCGCCGCGAAGTCCGGGTACTGCTGCGGGGTGAGCCCGTACTTCTCCTCGACCTTCTCCGGCGTGAAGCGGGTCAGCTCGGAGACGCCCTTGGTCGGGTACAGCACCGTGGTGTGCTCGGACACCAGCTGGAAGGAGTCCCGGTCGCCGGTGACGATCAGCACCTCGAACCCGAGGGCCTCCGCCTGCGTCGCCAGCGTGGCGATCACGTCGTCGGCCTCGAAGCCGTCGACCGCGAACCGCGGCACGTTCATCGCGTCCAGGAGCTCGCCGATCAGCTCGACCTGCCCCTTGAACTCGTCGGGGGTCTTGGACCGGTTCGCCTTGTACTCGGGGAACTCCGTCGAGCGCCACGTCTTGCGCGAGACGTCGAACGCCACCGCGAAGTGCGTGGGCGCCTCGTCGCGCAGCGTGTTCGCCAGCATCGACGCGAAGCCGTAGATGGCGTTCGTCGGCTGGCCGGTCGCGGTCGTGAAGTTCTCCGCGGGCAGCGCGAAGAACGCCCGGTACGCCAGGGAGTGCCCGTCCATGAGCATCAGGCGGGGGCGGCCCGCTGCGGTCGTCTGGTCGGTCTTCTTCGATGCGTTCTCTGCCACGCCCCCGATCCTAGGCGGCCCCACCGACAATTCAGGCCCGCCGCCTCCCCCGGCGCACCCGCCCCACCGGACGCCCCCGGCGCACCTGCCCGGAGCACGGCGAGCACCGGACCGCCCTCCCGGGTTCCCGTGGGTCGTGCAAGGATCGGCGGACGCGGCCGCAGGTGCTGCGCACGTACGTACGCTCGAAGGGGAGCGCGATGGCGACCAAGCCGCCCACAGGCGATCCGATACAGGACGCGCCGCAGGTCACACCGCCCAAGCACGCGGCCGCCGGACTACCGGCGATCGGGCACACCCTGCGGATCGCGCAGCAGCAGATGGGCGTCGCCCGCACCGCACGCACCCTCCTCAAGGTCAACCAGAAGAGCGGCTTCGACTGCCCGGGCTGCGCCTGGCCCGAAGGCGACAAACGCCACACCGCCGAGTTCTGCGAGAACGGCGCCAAGGCCGTCGCCGAGGAGGCCACGCTGCGCCGGGTCACCCCGGACTTCTTCGCGGAGCACTCCCTGGCCGACCTCGCCGGCCGCTCCGGCTACTGGCTGGGCCAGCAGGGCCGCATCACCGAGCCGATGTACCTGGCGGAGGGCGCCGACCACTACCAGGCCGTCCCCTGGGAGCGCGCCTTCGAGATCATCGCGGAGGAGCTGACCGCCCTCGGCTCCCCCGACGAGGCCCTCTTCTACACCTCGGGCCGCACCAGCAACGAGGCCGCGTTCCTCTTCCAGCTGTTCGCCCGCGAGTTCGGCACCAACAACCTGCCCGACTGCTCCAACATGTGCCACGAGTCCTCGGGCTCCGCCCTGAACGAGACCATCGGCATCGGCAAGGGCAGCGTCAGCCTCGAAGACCTCCACCAGGCCGACCTGATCATCGTCGCCGGCCAGAACCCCGGCACCAACCACCCCCGCATGCTCTCCGCCCTGGAACAGGCCAAGACGGCCGGCGCGAAGATCATCTCGGTGAACCCGCTGCCCGAGGCCGGCCTCGAACGGTTCAAGAACCCCCAGACGCCCCTCGGCATGTTCAAGGGCACCGCCCTCACCGACCTCTTCCTCCAGATCCGCATCGGCGGCGACCAGGCCCTCTTCCGTCTCCTCAACAAGCTCGTCATCGCGACCGAAGGCGCCACCGACCAGGCCTTCATCCGCGAGCACACCCACGGGTACGAGGACCTCGTCGCCGCCGCCAAGGACACCGACTGGGACGAGACCCTCACCGCCACCGGCCTCACCCGCCCCGAGATCGAGCAGGCCCTGGCCATGGTCCTCGCCTCGGAGCGCACCATCGTCTGCTGGGCCATGGGCCTCACCCAGCACAAGCACGCCGTCGCCACCATCCGCGAGGTCGTCAACCTCCTCCTGCTGCGCGGCAACATCGGCCGCCCCGGCGCCGGCGTCTGCCCCGTCCGCGGCCACTCCAACGTCCAGGGCGACCGCACCATGGGCATCTTCGAACGCCCCGCACCCGCCTTCCTCGACGCCCTCGACCGCGAATTCGGGATCACCTCGCCGCGCGCCCACGGCTACGACGTCGTCCGCTCCATCGAGGCCCTGCGCGACGGCAAGGCCAAGGTCCTCTTCGCGATGGGCGGCAACTTCGTCGGCGCCACCCCCGACACCGACGTCACCGAGGCCGCGATCCGCCGCGCCTCCCTGACCGTCCACGTCTCCACCAAGCTCAACCGCTCCCACGCGGTCACCGGCCGGCGCGCCCTGATCCTGCCCACCCTCGGCCGCACCGACAAGGACGTCCAGGCCTCCGGCAAGCAGTTCGTCACCGTCGAGGACTCCATGGGCATGGTCCACGCCTCCCGCGGCAACCTCGCCCCCGCCTCCCCGCACCTGCTCTCCGAGCCCGCGATCGTCGCCCGCATGGCCCGCGCCGTCCTCGGCCCCGCCTCCGCCACCCCGTGGGAGGCCTTCGAGCAGGACTACCGCGCCATCCGCGACCGGATCTCCCGCGTGATCCCCGGCTTCGAGGACTTCAACGCCCGCGCCGCCCGCCCCGAGGGCTTCCGCCTCCCGCACGCCCCCCGCGACGAGCGCCGCTTCCCCACCAAGACCGGCAAGGCCAACTTCACGGGCGCGCCCGTGGAGTACCCGCGCGTCCCCGAAGGGCGGCTGCTCCTGCAGACCCTGCGCAGCCACGACCAGTACAACACCACCATCTACGGCCTCGACGACCGCTACCGCGGCATCACCGACGGCCGCCGCGTCGTCATGGTCCACCCCGAGGACGCCGCCGAGCTCGGCCTCGCCGACGGCGCGTACACCGACCTCGTCAGCGAGTGGCGCGACGGCGTGGAGCGCCGCGCGCCCGGCTTCCGCGTCGTGCACTACCCGACCGCCCGGGGCTGCGCGGCCGCCTACTACCCGGAGACGAACGTGCTGGTCCCGCTCGACTCCACCGCGGACACCAGCAACACCCCCGCGAGCAAGTCCGTCGTCGTGCGCTTCGAACCGGCCTGATAGAACGACTCCAGGACAAGATGGTTAACGATCGTTGACGAACGGAGCCCGGCCATGGGTGAGCAGCACGCTGTGAAGTTCCCGCAGGAGGTCCTCGACGAGTACGCGGCCCTGGGCATCGACCTGCCCGCGCTCTTCTCGGCCGGCGACCTCGGGCAGCGGATGGACATCCGCATCCTCGAAGCCTCGGCCGAGCGCGTCGTCGGCACCATGCCGGTCAAGGGCAACACCCAGCCGTACGGGCTCCTGCACGGCGGGGCCTCCGCCGTCCTGGCCGAGACCCTCGGCTCGGTCGGCGCGATGATGCACGGCGGCATCACCAAGGTCGCCGTCGGCGTCGACCTGAACTGCACCCACCACCGGGGCGTCCGCTCCGGCACGGTCACGGGCGTCGCCACCCCCGTGCACCGCGGCCGCTCCACCACCACCTTCGAGATCGTCATCAGCGACGAGGAGGGCCGCCGGGTGTGCAGCGCCCGGCTGACCTGCCTGCTGCGCGACGCGGACCCCGCCGCCGGGGCCTGAACCACCACCCTCCCCCGGACCCCGCCGGGCCCCGGCCCCCCCCCGCCGCCCGCGGCCGGGGCGGGGATGGCGGTCAGGGCGGCCAGTACGACGACGGCGGCTGC
>NZ_JBHYVA010000008.1:33023-36463 GCF_042750055.1 Streptomyces sp. NPDC059456 | reverse complement strand
TGGCGCGCCGGGGTGGGGTTGGTGGGATCCGCCTGTGGGTGGGGCCTGGGCGGCATGGGTCAGGGACCGGTCCGCCCCGCGGTCCACGTCTCGGCGGCCGGGGCCGGGGAGGACCTGGTCCAGGGGCCGGGAGCCGTCGCCCCCCAGGGGCACGTGGTGTTTCACGGCTGCGATTTCCCTTGCGCGGTCCGGTGCTCATCACCACGGCATTGCGTGCCGGGCCCGGACCGCGTGAGTGGCTGCCGTGTCGTCGGTGCGGGCGGTGACATGCGATGCCACGGCGACGACCCCTTCGAGTCGCTCGACGAGGCCGAGGAGCGGAGGGAGCTGGCTCCGGCGCTCGACTTGGCCGTCCAGGGTGACGATGCCGTCCACCACGTGGACGTCGACGTCCCCGGCCGGTACACCGAGTGCCCCGGCGAGGATCTCGTCGTTGACACGCCGTCGTATCTCGGAGTCCGGGCGCAGGAACATGCGGAGCAGGTCCCGGCGCGTGACGATGCCGACGAGGCGGTCCTCCACGTCCACGACGGGGAGGCGTTCGATGCCACGGCGGGTCATCAGCCGGGCGGCGTCGGCCACCGTCTCCTCGGTGCGGACGGTGACTGCGGGCGCGGACATGACGTCGCCCGCGGTGGGCGGCTCCACCGCCGCGCCGTTCTGCCAGGAGGTGACGAGGCCGGGTCCCGCATGGGCGAGCAGGTCCGTCTGCGAGACGACACCCATCACGCGGTCCTCGTCGTCCAGGACGGGGACACCGGAGATGTCGTACTGGGCGAGGAGCTTCGCAACGTCCTTGAAGGCGGTGCCCGGGGCCACGGAGACGACCTCGTCGGTCATCAGGTCCGCCACCGTGATGTGCTTCATGAGGCCCTCCTGCTCCGCCGTGTCACGCGAGGCTGGTGTCGTGTGCGGGGTGTGCCCCCACCATCCGACGACGACCGCCGGCGATCGAGGGCCGAACGGTCCCGTCCGGGGGCCGTAAGGGCCCGAGGTGCCAAGCCGTGACGATGGGGACCTTTGGCCCCGTCGGCGGCACCGGGCGGCCCTCTTCCCGCAGCACCGACGGTGCCAGCGTGAGAGGTGTCCCTCATCGGCCCCTCGGGTGGGAGGAAACGTGGAAAGCACATTCCGTACGCCGGACACCAGCTCGGTCGTCGTCGGCGTGGACGGCTCGCAGCCGGCGCGCATCGCTGCCCTGTGGGCGGCCCGGGAGGCCGTGCTCAGGGACCGTCCGCTGCACCTCGTGTACGGCGCCGACACCGACGGCAGGGCCTTGTACCTGTCGGCGCAGACCATGGAGCGGGTCCGCGCGAACGGCCGGAAGCTCCTGGACGACGCGGCGGAGGCCGTGTCGGCCGAGTACCCCGGGCTGAACGTGACCACCGAATTCAGCCGCGCGGGCGCCGTCGACAGCCTGCACCGGGCCGGCGGGCTCCACGGCACGATCGTGGTCGGCAACCGCGGCCTGGGCGGGTTCGACTCCCTCATGCTCGGATCGGTCGGCCTGGATGTCGCGGCCGCCGCGATGACGCCCGTCATCGTCGTCCGAGGCGTGGACGGGACCGAGGAGACCGGCACGGTCCTCGTGGCGATCCGCGACGAACACGACCTCCTGGTAGCCCGGTACGCCGCCCGGGAAGCCGAGCTGCACAAGGCCTCCCTGCGGCTGCTGCACGTGTGGAACGTGCTCCAGTCCGTCGGCGAGGTGGTCAGCATGCTCGACGGCGTGGACGAGATCGCGAGTGGGCGCGCAGAGGCCGTGCGGGCCGTCGCGGACGTGGTCCGCGACGAGTTCCCCGACCTTGAGGTGCAGGGCCATGCTGAGAAGAGCATCTCCGTCGCCGGTGTCCTCGTCGAGGCGTCCCGTCACGCGGATCTGCTCGTCATGGGCGGCCGCCGGGTCAAAGGGCCCCTCGGACTCGCCCCCAGCCTGGGCAGGGCCACGCACAGCATGCTGCACCACGCCCACTGCCCCGTTCTCCTCATCCCCCGGACGGGCAGCGACTTCGGGAGCCAGTCATGACCATCCACCCGGCAGGAAACCGTGACATCGTCGTGGGCATCGACCCGGACAGGAACTGGCACCTCGCCCTGGCCTGGGCCGCCGACGAGGCACAACGGCGCCGGCTCCCGCTGCGCCTGGTGCTCGCGGTACCGCCCCAGCACGACACGCATCACGTCGACGACACCCCCGGCCGGACGTCCTTGAGGCAGGCCGGATCCGACAAACTCGAACAAGCGTGCAACTGGGTGCGTGACCGCCACCCCGAGGTGGCCGTCACCGGCGATCTGCTCGGCGGTTCCCCCGCCCCCGTCCTGGGCGGCGCGGCGCGGGAGGCCCGCATGATCGTCCTCGGGTCCCGGCACCTGAGCCGCACCGCCGAGTTCCTCAGCGCCGGCTCGCTCGTGGTACCCGTCACCGCCCAGGCCGGTTGCCCGGTCGTCGTCGTGGGCGACGCCGAGCACATCAGCCAGCAGCCGCCCTACCTCGTCGCGGGCATCGACGGCAGCGCATCCGCCACGGCCGCGCTGACCTTCGCCTTCGACGAGGCCGACCTCCGGGGTGCGGCGCTGCGGGTCGTCTGCGTGTGGCAGCGGCCGCTGATCATGCTGGACGAGGAGCAGGTGGCACTGCGGGCGCAACGCACCCTGCTCTCCGAGGCCACCGCCGGCCTGTCCGAGAAGTACCCGGACGTGCACGTCACCCACGAGGTCCTCACCGGCCACCCCGTCGAGGAGCTGGCCCGGGCCGCCGAGCACGCCCTGGCCGTCGTCGTGGGCCGCCGCGGCCGCGGCGGATACACCGGCATGCGGATCGGATCCGTCGTCCACGGCCTCCTGCACCGCGCTCACTGCCCCGTGATCACCATCCCCACCGACTGAGCCCGCCATGACGAGCCGCGCGATCGAAATGCCGTCCGCCGGCTCCTCCACCCCCGCGGGGCTGACACAGGCCGAAGCCGAACGCCGACTGGCCCGGTACGGACGCAACGAGGTGGCACCTGCGCGACCCGCACCCCTCCACCGCCGGGTGCTGGCACAGCTGCGCGACCCGCTGATCATGGTGCTGCTCGGAGCCGCACTCCTGACCATCGCGATCGGTGACCACCCGGACGCCGTCGTCATCGGCCTGGTGGTCGTCTTCAACACGACCGTGGGAGTGACCCAGGAAGTCCGGGCGGACCGCGCGGTCGCCGCACTCTCCGCTCTGTCGGCCCCACACGCCCGGGTGCGGCGCGACGGCGAAGCGCAAGGAGTGGCGGCAGCGCTCGTGGTGCCGGGTGACAGCCTGCTGCTGGGAGAGGGAGACATCGTCGCGGGGGGGGCCCCGAACACACACGGGGGCCCGCCCCCCCATCACCACTTAAAAAAGAACCCCCCCACCACAAACCCCCCCCCCCCCCCCCCGCGGCACCCACGGCGCCCCCCCCCCCCGC
>NZ_JBHYVA010000008.1:11975-33013 GCF_042750055.1 Streptomyces sp. NPDC059456 | reverse complement strand
GGCCTGTGAGTTTTTTTTTACAGACCCGGGCGGGTGGGGGGGTGGGGGTAAAGCGGCCCCCGCGCCCCCGAAACACCCCGGGCCGCCCCCTCTCCTGATCGACGAGTCCATGCTCACCGGCGAATCGGAACCCGTCGCCAGGACCACGGGTGACACGGTCGGCGCCGGCACCGTCGTGGTGCGCGGGCGGGGCGTCGCGACCGCCACGGCCACCGGATCCGCCGGTACCCTCGGCCACATCGCGGCGCTCCTCGACGGGGAACACGAGCCGACCCCGCTCCAGCGCCGCCTCGCCTCCCTCGGCCGCGTTCTGGCCGCCGTCACTCTCGCCCTGTGCGTGCTGTTCTTCGCCCTGGGGCTCGTACGGGGCCTCGGCGTGAGCACGATGGCCGTCACCGCCGTCAGCCTGGCCGTCGCAGCGGTACCCGAGTCCCTGCCCGCCGTCGTCACCCTCGCCCTCGCCCTCGGAGCCCGCCGCATGGCGGCCCGGGGCGCTCTGGTCCGACGTCTTCCGGCGGTCGAGACACTCGGCTCGGTGAGCGTGCTGGCCACGGACAAGACCGGCACCCTCACGGAGGGGCGCATGGTCGTCCAGCACGTGTGGACGCCCGCCGGAGCCGCCGACGTGTCCGGCAGCGGATATGAGCCCCGCGGAGACCTGACCCGTTCCGGCCACTCCCTGACACCCGAGCAACTCCGCCCCCTTCAGGAGCTGCTCACCACGGCGGCCCTGTGCAACGACGCGAGCCTCAAGCCGCCCCGGAGCGATTCCGACGTCTGGACGGCCGTGGGCGATCCCATGGAGGCCGCACTGCTGGCAGCCGCTGCCAAGGCGGGCTGTCCCGCACCGGCCGAGCTGCAACAAGGCTGCCCCCGGATCGGAGAAGCCCCGTTCGACAGCCTGCGCAAACGGATGACCACCCTCCACCGCCTGCCCAACGGCAACGTCCTGGTCTGCCTCAAGGGGGCGCCAGAGACCGTCCTGGCCCCGACGGTCCTCGTCGACCCGCCCGGCCTCCTGGACCGGGCCCATCGGCAGGCCGCAGAGCTGGCCGCCCACGGATTCAGGGTCCTGGCCGTGGCAGGCACCGAACGGCTCCGGTGGCACCCACCTGCTGCCGACGCGGAACACGGACTGCGCCTGCTCGGCCTGGTCGCCATCAGCGATCCGCCGAAAGCGGCAGCAGCGGACACCTTGGCGGCCTGCCGCGCCGCCGGCATCACCCCGGTCATGATCACCGGCGACCACCCCGCCACGGCCCACGCCATCGCCGTGCGCATCGGACTCGTCGGGGACGGTCCCGCCGATGCGGTCGTCACCGGACCCGAGCTGTCCGCGGCTCCGGACACCGACCTGACCGCGGTCCGCGTCTTCGCCCGCACCGATCCACAGCAGAAGCTGGACATCGTCCACGCCTGGCGCGCCCGCGGCGCAGTGACCGCCATGACCGGGGACGGCGTCAACGACGGCCCCGCCCTCCGGCAGGCCGACATCGGTGTGGCCATGGGCGCCCGCGGCACCGAGGTGGCCCGCCAGGCCGCCGACCTCGTCCTCACGGACGACGAGCTGTCCACCGTGGTCACCGCCGTCGAGGAAGGCCGTCGCGTTTACGACAACATCCGACGCTTCCTCGTCTACGCCATGGCCGGAGGGGCCGCCGAGATCCTCGTGATGCTGGCAGGCCCCCTGCTCGGGCTGGCCCTCCCGCTTCGGGCGGGCCAGATCCTGTGGATCAACCTGCTCACCCACGGCCTCACCGGCGTGGCGATGGGCGCCGAACCGGCCGCGCAGCAGGCCATGCGGCGCCCGCCCCGGCCGCCGGCACAGCACATCCTGGCCGCAGGCGTGTGGCAACGCCTCCTCGTACTCGCCGCAGCCGTGACGGCATTCAGCCTGATGGCCGGCCTCGGCGCGCGTGGCATGGGCCTGCCCTGGCAGAGCGTGCTCTTCCTGTCCCTGCTCGGGGCCCAGCTGGGCGTGGCACTGGGCCTGCGAGCCCGGTTGCTCACCACCGAGAACCTCTTCCTCCCCGCCTCCGTGGCGGCCTCCGCCCTGCTCGGGATGGCAGTCCTGCACGTTCCCGCTCTGCAGTCGCTGCTGGACACCCAGCCGGTCGGCTGGACCGGCACGGGCTTCGCCACCGCGGCAGCGCTCGCGGCATTCATCGCCGCCCGGCTCCTGCGGGGCGCATTCCACAGAAGGGCTTGATCATGAACGCGCATTCGCCTGCCCACGGGCACGGGATCCACGCCGAACCGGGCGATCAGATCGTCGTGGGCGGCCCCGCCGTCGGAACGCCGGGCCGGGACGGCGAAGTCGTGGCTCTGCACCACGAGGACGGCACCCCGCCGTACGACGTACGGTGGTCCGACACCGGTCGTACCACCGTGTTCTTCCCCGGCCCGGACGCCCACGTCCGGCACCTGCACGAGCAGACCGGTGCTCCGCGGCACGGCGAGAGGCCATAAGGGGCCATGGCCGGGTGAGTGCAAGGCCGGGCCCTCCCGCCGGAGATACCGTGGAAGCGGTGGCTACCCCGCCATCGCTTCCGGCCGGAGGTGGGCATGACCGCAGCCGATCAGCCCACCCGCATGAGCGCGGGCGACCGGCCGAACCGGAGCGGTGTACCCCGGCTGCGGCTCGACGAACTGCTGGACGAGCTGCAAGTACGGATCAGCGAGGTCAGGGGGACCCGGGACCGGCTGAACGGTCTGCTCGAAGCCGTCATGTCCGTGGGCCGGGAACTCGACCTGCCGCAGGTCCTGCGCGGCATCGTCGAGGCGGCCGTGGTGCTCGTGGACGCCGAGTACGGTGCCCTCGGAGTCATCGGGACCGACAACAAGCTGGCCGAGTTCCTGCCCGTCGGCATCAGCGACGGCCTCCGCGCACAGATCGGGGACCTGCCGTCCGGCCACGGCATCCTCGGCGAGCTGATCCGCCACCCCGAACCGCTGCGACTCTCGGAGCTGTCCGAGCATCCCGCCTCGTACGGGTTCCCGGACCACCATCCGCCGATGCACTCCTTCCTCGGCGTCCCGATCCGGGTCCGCGAGGACGTCTTCGGCAACCTCTACCTGACCGAGAAGCGCGGCGGCGCCGAGTTCGACGCCGAGGACGAGGCGGTCCTGTCCACCCTCGCCGTCGCGGCCGGCATCGCCATCGAGAACGCCCGGCTCTTCGAGGCGGTCCGGCTGCGCGAGCGCTGGCTGGAGGCCGGATCCGACATCACCAGCGCCCTGCTCTCCGGAGCGCCCGAGGACGAGGTCCTCGAGGGCATGCTGGAGCGGGCCAAGGACATCACCGGCGCGGACATGGGTGTCTTCTACCTGCTCGGCCCCAGCGGTGAACTGCGGGGTTCCCTCGCTCTGGGGGAGGGGGCCGAGGCACACCGGGGGATCGTCCTGCCCAGCACCCGGGGCACTCTCGCCGAGGCTGCTCTGGCCCGTGACGGCCTCATCACGGTCCCCGACGCGGCGACCGACGAGCGCCTCACCGTGCAGCCGGAGAGGTGGACGGGCTTCGGCCCGGCGGTCGCCGTCACCGTCGGCACCAAGGAGAGACTGAGCGGCGTCCTGATCCTGGCCCGGAGGCACGGCCGTCCCGGGTTCGCGCGTGCCGAAGTCGCCGCGCTTCCGGGTTTCGCGGGCCACGCCGCCCTCGCACTGGAGCTCGCCGGCCGACGCCACGACGCCGAGCAGATGAGCCTGTTGGAGGACCACGACCGCATCGCCCGCGACCTGCACGACCTCGCCATCCAGCGCCTCTTCGCCACCGGCATGACCCTCCAGAGCGCCCAGCGCTTCGTCGACCACCCCCAGGCAGCTGAGCGCCTCGCGCGCGCCGTGGACGACCTGGACGCCACCATCAAGATCATCCGGTCGACCATCTTCGGGCTCCGAGAGCACGAGAGCCCAGGTCAGGCGTCCAAGCTGCGGTCCCGCCTGGTACAGGCCATGGACGGGGCCGCTGCAACCCTCGGTTTCGCCCCGGCCCTGCGGATGGAGGGACTGATCGACACCGACGTGCCGTCGGCCGTCGCGGACGAGGCCCTCGCCGTGGTGGGGGAGGCCCTCACCAACGTCGCCCGCCACGCTGAGGCCACGCGGGCGGAGGTCTCGATCGTCGCAGGCGCCGGAAACCTGACCGTCACCGTGACCGACAACGGCGTCGGCCTGTCCAGGAGCGGTCGGCGAAGCGGACTCCGGAATCTGGCAGAGCGCGCCGAAAGGCTGGGCGGCCGGATGAGAGCCGGAGCGCGGGATGACGGACAGGGAGGAGCTCGCCTGGAGTGGCAAGTGCCCCTGGCCCCGCCATCGCGGTGACCGTCACCGTCGTCGCCCCTGTTTCGCCGCCCTGCCGCCCCACGCCGAGCTGCCCCAGCCGTCGCGAGTTGCGGTTCTCGACCGTCCTCCAGGACAGGCGGAGCCGCTTGGCGATCTGCCGGTTGGCCAGGCCGTCTCCGAGGGGTTCCGGACCGCCCGGTCGCCACGGTCCGTACGGCCGGAGACCAGGTCGGAGCCCTTGATCTGCTTCAGCACGTACCCGGCGGCACCCGCCATGATCGCGTCCGGTAGGGCGTCCTCGTCATCGAAGGACGTAAGCGTCAGCCAGGCCAGGCCGGGCATATGAGAGCGCGGTTCGCGGCAGACGGCGATGCCCGGCTCGGCGTCCAGGCGGTCTCGCAGCCCGCGCCGCACCGCTTCGTGGTCGTCCAGGAGGAGCACCCGGACCGGGGCACTAGGCGGCGACGGCGCCGTCCAGCTCCATCCGGACGTCCACGACACCCTCGACCGCGCGGATCGCCCGTGCGAGCAGGGGGACCAGGGCCCGGTCCCGCAGCGGGCCGCGCAGGGTGACGACCCCGTCCTGTACGGCGAAGTCCACGTCCACGCCGGGCGTCAGCTCGGTGACCACGCTCCGGCGGATCTCCTCCTCGAGCTCCTCGTCGGGCCGCAGGAACACCTTGAGGAGGTCACTGCGGCTGACCACACCCTCCAGCGTGCCGAGCGCGTTCACCACGGGCAGGCGCTTGACGTGCTTGCGCGCCATGATCCTCGCGGCTTCGGCGACGGGCGCGTCAGGGTGCACGGTGACGGCCGGACTCGACATGAGCTCCTCGGCCAGCACCGCGCCCGCCTTCGAAGCCTCCTCCAGCTGATCGGGCAGCGCGGGGTCCGTACGCCGGAACTCCTCCTTCGGCAGCAGATCCGCTTCCGAGACCACCCCGACGACGCGGCCCTCGCCTTCCAGGACGGGGACCGCGCTGACCTTCCACTCGTCCATCAGCCGGACGATCTCCTTGTAGGACGCCTCCCGGCCGATGGCGACGGCCGTGTGCGTCATGACATCACTGACGGTGTAGCGGGACGCGGGCATGACCTGCTCCTTCGGCGTACGGACGAGTCAGAGGAAGCTGCCGCTGCCGTAGGGCGCGTACAGATCGAGAAGGCGCACGCGGGCGGCCTGCAGCCGGTTGGCGAGGACCTGCCCGACCCAGTGGCCCAGGGCAGCGCCGAAAGCGGTGTCGGCGTCCATCAGCGCCCGCACGCGCTCCGCGTCGAACTCGTACGTGCGGACGGGCGTCATCGCCTCGGCACCCAAGCGCCAGGAGTAGGGCTTGAAGAGCCACGAGCAGCCGACCAGCTGGCCGGCGCCGAGGCTCTCGATGACCGCGGCGCGCCGCCCGGGCACATGGACGTCCAAGGTCACGGTGCCGGACCGGACGATCCAGAACCTGTCGGCGCGGCCGCCCTCGCGGAAGAGACGCGTCCCTTCCGCGAAGCTGACCTCTCGGGCCAGTTCCATCAAGCGGGAGCGGCAGTCGGCGGGCAGCGCCTCGGAGATACGGATGGGTGAAGGGGTACTCATGAACGGCCTCCTGTTCGAGTCCGTCTTCAGTCTTGGCCTTCCCACCGGTCCGGGCATGGGCCCGTTGGTCCCGTCCAGGGACCGATCGGCCCATGTCCGAGACCGGCGCACGCGGAGATCCTGGCAGCAGACGGCCCGTTCGCGGCCTTCGCCCCTGTCCGCCCGGCAGGCGCGGGAGTACGGGAACGGGCACGGCACGGAGACCGGAGGCGTTCGCCCCCTCTCCACGCCGTCCATCCGGATCGCGGCCTGCTCGCTCGACGAAGGACGCCCACGATGAAAAGCCACCCGGACGGTGCCACCGCCGCTTCCCCTGCCATCAGGGTGCCGGGACGGCAGATGGAAGAACTCGGAGCCGACGAGGCGCTGCGGCTGCTCGGCACCGCCGAACTGGGGCGGATCGTCTTCACCCGTCACGCGCTGCCCGCCGTGCGTCCGGTCAACCACGTTCTCGATCGCGGCGACATCATCGTCCGCGTCCAGGACGGATCGACGCTGGCTGCCCTGCTCGCGACCCAGCAGGGCTCAGGCGTCGTCGTCGCCTACGAGGCGGACGACATCGATCCGGGTGAACACCTGGGCTGGAGCGTGGTCGCCACCGGCTACGCCACCGCCGTCACCGACCCGGACGAGATCAAGCGGTACGTGCGCCTCCTGGAGCCCTGGGCCGCGGGCAGCGCATCGGGAGCGATCCGGATCCGACCCGACCTGGTCACCGGCTTCCGGTTGCGCGAGGGCAGCCCGTAGCGGCGCCCGTTCGCGCGTTTCACCGCCACGAGACCCTCCGCACACATGGGTGCGGCGCAGGCCCGCAGGTGTTCCGGAGGTGCCGTGCCGAAGCGCTGCGGCCGGAGTGCGGCGATCCCACCTGCTGTCCAGGACCGATGCGCCGCCTGGCTCCCGGCCGGCCGCGTCACCGTCGCCGCCCATCTCGTACCGCGGGTCATGGTCTACGCCGGTGTTGCCGGCCTGCCCCGATGGTCCCCAACGGCCTGGACAGCGCAGGGTCGTGTGACGGCTCCTTGGAAATCAGGTGCCGGAGTTGTCGACGAACCCGACGATGTCGAGGTATTCGATTTTTGGCGGGACGCCATAAATCCCCGTCACCTTCTCGATGATCTCTTCCGTAAAGAAGGCGCGGGCCTTCGTCTCCTCATCCCATACGTAGAAATTCCTTGCCTGAAAGCCGTCTTCGTCGAGCATGAAGCTCTTGAAGCGAAGGCCGGCCATGCCTTCGAACGTTCCTCGGAGTTCGCCGGCAGTCTTTGCGAGAGTTGCGCGATCGAACTTTTCGGTCTGCGTGAAAGTCACGAGCACGCCGATCATCGGGCCTCCTGTCAAGCGAGTGATTCTAGTGGCGGATCCTAGTGCACGTGACCGGAAATTACGGTCGATAGGCCGCGAGTCGGAAGTGTGGCTCGCGGTCGGCGATGCAGGCCAGGAGTGTGTCGAATTTTGCGTGCGTGAACGTCTGTCGAGGGGAGCGCAACGGGGCAGGCGCCCAGGGTCACTCGTCAGCTCGGCCCGTATGTGCGGCTCCTCGGCGTCGCGTGCGCCGATGGACGGCACGCTTGCGCCCCGTGGCGCACCTTGCATGTGCTTCCCGTCGGCAATCGTGGCGCCGTCCCGATCAACGGGCCCCAGGGACTCGCCGTGAACCGGACGGCCCCCGCCGCGCGCGTCCTTGGGGCCTCCTTGGCCGGCTGGCGTCTGACCGTGGACGGGCCGCGTCCCCGCACCCTCACGCTGGACGAGTTGCGCGCCGTGCCGCAGTTCGAGGTCGTCCTGCCCATCGCCTGCGTCGCAGGCCGGTGCAAGCCCGCCCACTGGACCGGGGTGCGGGTTCGCGACCTCTTGGGGCGTGCGGCCGGCGGCCCGGGTGCGTGGGCCCGCATGGTCTTCCTGGAAGCGGCGGGCGCCTACCGGGTGATGGAGATGGGACGCCTGTACGCGCAGGACCCGCTCATGCCGCTCGCGCTCCGGCTGAACGGCGAGGTGCCGTCCCGGGATCACGGCTACCCCAACAGCCCGAGCCGTGGCGGATCGCCCTCTGGCCCGGCGGGGCGGTCGTGGTGCACGACGGTTTCGTCGCGCCCGCCGTCATGGCGATCGCCGCCCTCGTAGCGGTGGCCGGCCTGCGCCCGCACGGGGTTCCGCGTGCGGCCCCGACCGTCGCGGGCCCCCTTGCCGCGGCGCGCCGGGTGGGCCAGGAGTGCCGGCGGGCCTGATCGACGCGACGCTGCGGAGAAGCCGCCGGGTTCGCGCATTGTTCTTGAATGGTCGTTCATGTATGTTGCTGCCATGCCCAGACCGCGAGAGTTCGAGCCCGATGCAGTCCTGAACGTGGCCATGCTGCGGTTCTGGGAGCGCGGGTACCGGGCCGTCTCCGTCGAGGATCTGGTCAAGGCGACCGGGGTCAAGCCCGGCAGCCTCTACAGCGCCTTCCCCGGCGGCAAGCGCGCGCTGTTCCTGAAGTCGCTGGAGCGGTACTCGAAGCTGGTCGTCCCCCAGAAGCTGGGCGAGCTGGAAGCTCCGGGCGCCTCTGTGGCGGAGATCCGCGGCTACTTCGACGGACTGGTGCGCGATCTGCTCAGTCCCGAGGGCCGGCAGGGCTGCCTGCTCGTGAACACGGCCATTGAGAACGCCGCCGAGGACGACGAGGCGGCGGCCGTCGTCCGCGGGCACCTGGCCCGCCTGGAGCGGTGCATGACCCATGCGCTGGAGAACGCGGCCCGCAGGGGGCAGGTGCGTGCCTCGCTGGACTGTTCCGGTAGCGCCAAGCTGCTGGTCGCCACCTGTCAGGGGCTCATGGTCGTCGGGAAGGCCGATCCCGACGAGAAGCTCCTGCGCGCGATCGTCGACAACGCCTTCCTCGCTCTCGCCTGACGGCGGGGCATACGGGCCACCGTGCGCGGTGGCCCTTCTTTCGCACCGATAGTTGAATGACTGCTCAAGAATGGAGTCGGTACATGAAGGCCATCGTCATCTCCGCCCACGGCGGACCCGAGGTGCTCACCCTCACCGAACTACCCGACCCGGCTCCCGCCGACGGCGAAGTGCTGATCCGCGTCAAGGCGTTCGGCCTCAACCACGCCGAGGCCTACATGCGCAGCGGCGCCTGGGGGAAGGTCGCAGCCGTACCCGGGATCGAGTGCGCCGGGGTGGTGGAGGCCGACCCTTCCGGTGAACTCGCCGTCGGGACACGGGTCGTGGCGATCCTCGGTGGCATGGGGCGGACCCGCAACGGAAGTTACGCGGAGCTGGTGACCGTACCGGCGACCAACGTGGTGGCCGTCCGCTCCCCGCTGGACTGGGCCGATCTCGCGGCGGTCCCCGAGGTGTACGCGACGGCGTGGAGCGGCCTGTTCGGCAATCTGGACCTGCGGCCGGGCGAGACCGTTCTGGTGAGGGGGGCTACCTCCTCGCTCGGCCAGGCCGCGGTCAACCTGGCGGTCGACCACGGCGCGACCGTCCTCGCCACGACCCGGGACCCGCTGCGGGCACCCCTGCTGAAGGAACTCGGGGCCGCCGACGTGCTCATCGACGACGGCGCGCTCGCCACCCGGGTCGCGGAGCGGGGGATCGGCGTCGACGCGGTGTTCGACGTCGTCGGCAACAGCGTCCTGCGCGACTCGCTGGCCCTGGTCCGGCCGCGCGGCCGGGTCTGCCAGCTCGGCTTCCTGGGCGGATTCGAGCCCGTACGCGACTTCGACCCGATCGCCGACCTCCCCAGCGGAGTCCGGCTCAGCTTCTTCGGCAGCGCCTTCGTCCTGGGCACCCCTGCGTTCCCGCTCACCGACGTACCGCTGGACGAGATCTACGCCAAGGTCGAGGCCGGTGTCCTGCGGGCCCGTCCCGCCCGGATCTTCCGGTTCGAGGAGATCGTGGAAGCCCACCGGGCCATGGAGGCCGGAGAAGCCCTCGGGAAGATGGTCGTCACCGTCGGCTGAACCCTTCACCTGCGGCAGCCCACCGAGGGGTGACCGGTCGAGGGCCGGCGGCTCAGGGTGGGATCCGCACTGTTGCGGATCCCACCCGGCTCCTCGCCGACGGCGGACACGGGCGAGGCGGCCGAGGCGATGGACGCCCTGTGGGCGCACGCCGAACCCGCCGATGGGCTCCAGCGCGCCAGCGCGCCAGCGCGCAGCCCGCCCCCAACCGCGTCGACTTTCCCCTCTGCCTGCTCAGCAGGGACCCTGCCCGCGGTGGTCCGCGCCGACCTCACCGCGACCGACTTGGTACCGCTCGTGTGCCGGCGTCGCACAGGCGCCGTCGACGGCCCGCCTGGTCAGTCTGGTTCACTCAATCGTGCGCCGGTGGTGGCCGATGACATCACCATGGATCTTGGACTGAAGGGTCGCGTAGCCGTCGTCACGGGCGCGAGCCGCGGAATCGGCCTCGCGATCGTGCAGGCTCTGGCGGCCGAGGGCGCCCAGGTGGTGGCCGGTGCACGTCGCTCATCCGACGAGCTGGACGCGCTGATCGAGCGCGGGGGCGTCCGTCTGGTACGGGTGGATCTGGCCGAGGCGGAGGGAGCCGGGCAGCTCATCGCAGCGGCCGGCGACCGGATCGACGTCCTCGTGAACAACGTGGGCGCGGCTCCCGCCCGGCCGGGCGGATTTCTGAGCGTCACGGACGAGCAGTGGCAACAGACGATGAACCTCAACCTGTTCACGGCGGTACGCGTCACCCGGGCGGTTCTGCCCCTGATGCTGGAGCGGGGCAGCGGGTCGATCGTCAACGTCTGCTCGGTCAACGCCGTGTTCCCCGACCCGATGGTGATCGACTACTGCGCCGGAAAGGCGGCACTGGCGAACTTCTCCAAGGGCGTGTCCAAGGAGGTGGGCGCCCGCGGGGTTCGCGTGAACACGGTCAGCCCCGGTCCGGTCGAGACCGACCTGTGGCTGGCTGGCGACGGTGTGGCCGCCACTGTGTCCCGGGCGACCGGGATGACGCCGCAGGAGGTGAAGGCACAGGCTGCAAGTGCCATGGTCACCGGCCGGTTTTCGAAGCCCGCCGAGGTCGCGGACGTGGTGTTGATGCTGGCGAGTGACCGGACGAGCAATGTCACGGGGGCCGACATCACGATCGACGGCGGGTTCCTGACGACGTGGTAGCGGGTCTGCTGTCGTGCTCCGCCGCCGTGTGGTCGACGTGCAGGACGACCTCGCCGCGCGGGTGCGCCGTCACGAGCACCTCGTAGGCGGCTCGTGCCTCGGCGAACGGCACGACGCGGTCCACGAGGACCGGGACCGCGCCGCGATGCCGGTACCTCGGCCGCGAGCACAACCAGCCACCGTGTCGTCGGCTGTCCGGCGGCTTCGTCCAACCGCCCAACGAGCTTGCGTGGCAATCCCGGTGGTTGGTCATCGGGGCAGAAGGGCGGTGCCGATTTCCCCGACGGCGACGGCTTTGGGCAGGACCTCAATGCGCAGGATGGGCTCCTTTTCGTGCTGGGAGGACCAGTCGGTGAGGGCCTCGTCGAGGGTGGCGGCCAACCGTGATCGGCGGGCCGTACCCCGCGATCGCCTCCGCCCCTGTTTTGACCGCCGCCGCGCGGCACAGCGCATATCCGCGCAAGCGCCGGGAACGTACAAAGGACCAGCAGGTCACTCGTTCGGGTGTGGGGGCAATCCGCTGAGCGGCTACCGCCGAATCCGGGGTGTGAGCAGCTTCCGAACCACCTTCTCCCGCACCGCGCTCGGCGCACTGGCCGGCCTTGTGGCCGCGTTCACGGCGCTGTCCGTGGCCGAGTTGGCCGCCGGGCTGGTGCGGCCGGCCGCCAGTCCGGTGACCGTGGTGGGTGGAGCGGTGATCGACCGGACCCCGGCGGCGGTGAAGGACTTCGCGATCCGCACCTTCGGGGAGAACGACAAGATTGTCCTGCAGCTGGGGATTCTTGCCGTTCTCGCAGTCATCGCCATCGCCTTGGGCTCACTCGGCCTGCGCCACCGCGGTGCTGCAGCCGCGGGAATCTTGCTGTTCGGGATCGTCGGTGCCGCCGCCGCGCTGAGCCGGCCCGATGCCGCCGGGATCGCTGATGCGCTTCCCTCGATGGCCGGGGCCGCCGTCGGCGCCCTCACCCTGTACTTCCTGGCCTCCAAGGCAGCCCCGTCGAGCGCCCCGTCATCCGCAGACGACTTGAGCCGGCGCGGGTTCCTCGTCGCGGCCGGCACGACGGCCGTCGTCGCCGGCTCGGCGGGCGTCCTCGGACGCTTCCTGTCCGGCAGGCGGGGGCAGGGCGCGGCCGCCTCCCGTGACGGTCTCGTCCTGCCCAAGCCCGCCTCCCCGGCTCCCGCCGTCCCAGGCGTCCAGCTGAAGGTGCCCGGCATCAGCCCCTTCACCACCCCCAACCGCGACTTCTACCGCGTCGACACCGCCCTGAACGTGCCCGAGGTCGACGCCGGCACCTGGCGCCTGTGCATCCGCGGCAAGGGAGTCACCCGCCCCCGCACCTACACCCTCGACGAGCTCTTGGCCCGCCCGTTGATCGAACGCGACATCACCTTGACCTGCGTCTCCAACGAGGTCGGCGGCCCTTACGCCGGCACCGCCCGCTGGCTCGGCGTGCCCCTGGCCGACCTCCTCAACGAGGCAGGGGTGCGGCCCCCGTCCCAAGGCGGCACGGCGGACCAGCTGGTGGCCCGCTCGGTGGACGGCATGACGCTCGGCTCCCCGGTCGAGGACGTGATGGACGGACGGGACGCGATGCTCGCCGTCGGCATGAACGGCGAGCCGCTGCCGTTCGGCCACGGCTTCCCCGTGCGCATGCTCGTGCCCGGCCTGTACGGCTACGTGTCGGCCTGCAAGTGGATCACCGACATCGAACTGACCACCTTCGATGCCTACGACCCCTACTGGGTGAAGCGGAAGTGGGCTCGGCGGGCGCCGATCAAAACCCAGGCGCGGATCGACACCCCGAAGCCCTTCGCCGGCCCCGCCGCCGGCACCGTCTTTGTCGCGGGTGTCGCCTGGGCGCAGCACCGCGGCATCACCCGCGTCGAGGTCCGTATCGACGACGGGCCGTGGCGTGACGCGGACCTTGCCCCACAGGCCACCGCCGACACCTGGCGCCAGTGGTCCTATCCCTGGCGGGCCACCGCCGGCGGGCACACGATCACCGTCCGTGCCACCGACGGAACCGGCCAGGCGCAGACCGAACAGCGGACCCCCACCATCCCCGACGGGGCGAGCGGCTGGCACAGCGTCTTCGTCACCGTCTCCTAGACCACCGGCCCGACCGTCCGAGCGACCGGGCGCGGCAGCACCAACCCCCGCAGCATCCGAACCCCTTACCGGCATACCGTGCCTCAAGGAGCAAATGTTCATGAACAGCATGAAGATCCGCCGTACCGCGATCGCCGTCGCCGCAGCCGCGCTGCTGCCCTTCTCGCTGGCCGCCTGCTCCGACTCGGTCAAGGACGGCGCATCAGGTCCCGGATCGGACAAGAGCAGCGAGGCCTCGGCCTCCGCGTCAGGGGCGCAGGACGCGTCGCTGGCGATGGACAAGCCGTTCGGACCGGCCTGCGCCGGCGTACCGGCCGAGGGCGCGGGCTCCTTCGACGGTATGGCCAAGGCTCCGGTCGCCACCGCCGCCTCCAACAACCCGGCCCTGTCCACCCTGGTCGCCGCGGTCAAGCAGGCCGGCCTGGTGGACACGCTGAACAACGCCAAGGACATCACCGTCTTCGCCCCGACCAACGACGCCTTCGCCAAGATCCCGAAGGCCGACCTCGACAAGGTTCTCGCCGACAAGGCCACCCTCACCAAGATCCTCACCTACCACGTGGTCGGCCAGAAGCTCACCCCCAAGCAGCTGGAGAACGGGTCCTTCAGCACCCTGGAGAAGACCAAGCTCACCACCAGCGGCTCCGGTGAGGCCTACAAGGTCAACGACACCTCCAACGTGGTCTGCGGCAACGTCAAGACAGCCAACGCGAACGTTTACATCGTCGACACCGTCCTGATGCCCAAGTAGCCCGCGCGCCCTCCAGCGCCGCGGGGGGGGGGGCCCCCCCCCGCGACGGGGCTCGGGGGTGGGGTACGGCGGCGGGGGCCCGGGGCGGGGGGCGGGGGCCGGGGCCCGCGGCCGGGGTCAGTGGCCGGGGTCAGCGGCCGGGGTCAGCCGCCCGTCCTGCACCTGGCCCGCGTCCGTCGCCTGCCCGCCTTCCGCCCCTCTTCCGCCCCTCTTCCGTCCCGGGAAGGCGGCAGCCCACCGCCCTCGCGCGGGCGGCGCGGGAGCGGTGGGCCGGGAGCGTGGCCGCGCGGTGGTTACGGCGCCATCTCGTACGTTCCGGACAGCGCCTCGACACGGTCCCAGACCCGGGCCGAACGGGCTTCGTCGACGACGGGACGGCGGACCGCGCCGAGCGCCCAGCCCTGCTGCTCCTCGGTGGCGGAGTCCTTTCCGTGCAGCTCGACGGCGTGCGCGGAGAAGTCCCGTACGAGGACGGCGAACAGCTCGTCCAGCACGTCCTCGTCGAGGCCGGTCAGCCGAGCCTGTTCCAGGATCAGCTGGCCGTGGACGACGAGCGCGAAGAGCTGGCCGACGGCGAGCAGCAGGTCGAGGTCGCGGCTCTGCGCCTCGTCGGGGGCGGCGGTGGTGACGAACTCGCACAGCGCGTCGGCCTGTTCGCGGAAGCGGGCGACGTTGGGCACGGCCGCGTACGCGTCGAAGGCGGGGCGCCAGTCGTGGAAGCGGACGGAGCCCAGGCCGCGGGCCGGGCCCTGCCGGAAGAGGAAGTCGTCGTCGGCCGCGTCGAGGCGGGTCGGGACGGCGGGGTACTCCACCGGCTCCAGCAGGTGGTTGCGCATGAACTTGAGGATCAGGGCGAGGTTGACGTGGACGGTGCCCTCCAGCTTGGGCAGCCCGCGGATCTCGACGGCGGCCTGGGCGAAGTAGTTGTCCTTCTCGAAGCCCTTGGCGGCGATGACGTCCCACATCAGGTCGATGACCTTCTCGCCCTCGGTGGTCACCTTCATCTTCGTCATCGGGTTGAAGAGCAGGTAGCGGCGGTCGTCGGGGCCGGCGGTGCGGAAGTAGTCGACGGCGCGGTCGCTGAACAGCTTCATGCCGACGAGGCGTACGTACGCGTCGGCCAGCTCGCGGCGCACGTGCGGGAAGGCGGTGACGGGGCGGCCGTAGAGGATGCGGTTCTGCGCGTGGGTGACGGCCTCGTACATCGCGTGCTCGCAGATGCCGATGGAGGCGGTGCAGAGGTTGAACTTGCCGACGTTGACGGTGTTCAGGGCGGCGTCGAAGGCGGAGCGGCCGGTGTGCAGGACGTCTTCGGCCCCGACCGGGTAGTCCTCCAGGCGGAACTCGCTGACGTACTTGGAGGAGTCGACGACGTTCTTCACCAGGCGGTACGCCGGGTGGCGGCTGTCGGCGGCGAAGAAGACGTACGCGTCCGGGCCCTCCATGTCGGTGCGGCGGCCGAACACGGAGACGAGACCGGCCGCGTTGCCGTTGCCGATGTAGTACTTGGAGCCGGTGGCCCGGAAGCCGCCCTCACCGTCGGGCTCCAGCAGCATGTCGGTGGAGTAGATGTCGGCGCCGTGCGTCTTCTCGGACAGGCCGAAGGCGAACACCTCGCCCTGGGAGAGGAGTTCGGCGGCGCGGGCGCGGGCGGCGGCGTTGTCGCTCTGCCAGACCGGCCCGAGGCCGAGGATGGTCACCTGCCACGCGTACCAGTAGTCGAGGCCGTAGAACCCGAAGATCTCGTTGAGGGCGGCGATCCGGGCGGTGTCCCAGCGCTTGTCCGGCTGGCCGTCGGCGGCCGCCGACGGGGTGAGGAAGGTGGCGAACAGGCCTTCCTTGGCGGAGAAGGCGAGGAAGTCGCCGAGCCAGGCGCGGCTGCGGTAGTCCTCGATCAGCCGGCGCTTGCCGCGCTCCTCGAACCAGTCGACGGTGGCGCGCAGCAGCCTGCGGGTCTCGGGGTCGAAGTGCTGCGGGTCGTAGGTGCGCGGGTTGAACAGGAGGGAGTCGGCCATGGAGGTTCGCCTTCCGGAGTCGGGGGTCGAGTCGAGGGGTGAAGCGCAGGTGCCGGTGCGGGTGCCGGTGGTGGTGCCGGTGGTGAATGGGGGGGAGCGGCTCAGGCGGCCGGGCGGGGCGGCGCGCCGAGCCGGTGGACGGTGGCGAGGACGTCGTCGAGCCAGGCGATCGTCATCCGCTCGTACGCGATGCCGCCGCGGAGCACGACGTGCTGCAGCTCCTGGCCGGCATCGAGCGGTGCGGGGGCCGCGGGCCCGGTGAAGTCGCGCAGCTCTCCGGCGAGATAGTGCGCGAGCCGGTCGCTGTGCACCCGGCGGTGCCGCTCGACCTCGCGGACCAGTGCGGCCGGGTCGTCGAAGGCCGCGCCGCGGATCTTGACGGCGAGGTCGTGGCGCAGGCTCTCGGGTTCGATCGGCTCGTGCAGCCACCGGGAGAGCGCGGCGCGGCCCGGGCCGGCGACGGAGTACTCCTTCTTGTCCGGCCGGCCCTGCTGGGCCACCTCGCGGACGGCGAGCACGCCCTCGCTCTCCATGCGCTTGAGGACGCGGTAGATCTGCTGGTGGGTGGCGGTCCAGAAATAGCCGATGGACCGGTCGAAGCGCCGGGCGAGCTCATAGCCTGAACCCGGCTGCTCCAGCAGCGAGACGAGGATCGCGTGTTCGAGCGCCATGCCCCGATCCTTCTATGCAACTCGTTGCATAGACAAGCCGCAGCACCCGGTTGAGACGCGGCTCACCCCGGTCCGGCGGAGCGGCGGACATCCGAAAGCGGGTCCGAGTTGTCACGCGATGAGCGGACTCGGGGGGTTCTGCCACCCTCCGCCCGGTCCCCACGCCCTAGCGTGGCCCGTACACCAACCCGCCGGTGCCGGGCGGACGCCGCCGCCCCGTCGCCGGGCCCGACAGCTCCCCGAGGAACCCCGGTTGACAGGTCGCAGGACGACGGACGGACCGCCCAGGCCGCCCCTGCCGCGCACGCGGTACTGGTTCGACAGCGTCATCGCCCGCGGGACCCCGGTGCTGATCGGCTGGCTCACCCTGGTCTGCCTGGCCGTGGTGGTGCCGGCGAGCATGGCGCTGGTGTGGGCCGACCGGCGGGCCCCCCGCACCTGGTCGGGGCAGCTCGTGGCCGTCTGGGTCACCGTCGGGCAGACCCTGAAGATCGGCGGCGCGGTCGGCAGCCCGCTGTACGTGCTGATCTCGGTGCTCCTGGCCCTCGTGGCGCTGCTGTTCGTCTCCACCCTCGTCGGCCTGATCACCAATGGGCTCAACGACAAGGTCCTGGCCCTGCGGCGCGGCCGGTCCACCGTCCTGGAGGACCGGCACACCGTGCTGCTGGGCTGGTCCGAGCAGGTCTTCCCGATCGTGTCCGAGCTGGTCGTCGCCAACTCCAACCGGCGCCGGGCGGTCGTCGCCGTCCTCGGCCCGAAGGACAAGGCGGAGATGGAGGACGAGATCGCCCTCGCCGTCGGCCGGCTGGGCCGCACCCGGCTGATCTGCCGCAGCGGCGTGACGACGGACCCGGCGGTCGTCGCGCTCGTCGGCCCCGAGACGGCGCGCGCCGTCCTGGTCCTGACCCACGGGGGCGAGGAAGGCGACGCCCACGTGGTGAAGACCCTGCTCGCCCTGGAGGCGGCGGTACGGCGGCGGGGCCGCCCCGAGGTCGTCGCCGCGGTCCGCGACGGGCGCCACCTCCGGGCGGCGCAGCTCGCCGCCGGGCCGAGGGGCAGGGTGCTGAACATCGAGGACGTCACCGCCCGCCTCATCGCCCAGACTTCGCGCCAGCCCGGCCTGTCCCTGGTCCACCAGGAACTGCTGGACTTCGAGGGGGACGAGTTCTACACGGTGTGCGAACCCGCCCTGGCCGGGCACGCCTTCGGCCGGCTGCTCCTCGCGTACGCCACGTCGTCCGTCGTCGGCATCGTGCCGGCGGGCGGGGGCGTCGAGCTCAACCCGGCGCAGGACCGGGTCCTGGGCGCCGACGACAGGATCCTGCTCGTGACCGAGGACGACGACACCGCGGTGCTCGCGGACGGGCCGCTGCCGGTGGACGAGGAGGCGATCACGGCGCCGGGCGCGTCCACGCCGCCCGCCGAGCGGTACCTCGTGCTCGGCTGGAACCGCCGCGCTCCGCTGATCATCGACCAGCTGGAGCCGTGCGTCCCCGAGGGGTCGGAGCTCGTGGTCATGGCGACCGGCGCGGAGGCGCTGCGGGACGCCGGCCGGTGCGCGCGGTCGCGTGCGGGCCGGATGCGGATCACGGTGCACGACGGGGACATCACCGATCCGCGGCATCTCGACGCCCTCGACGTGCCGTCCTTCGACCGGGCCGTCGTCCTCGGCTACGACGACACCGACGGCGCGGACCGCACCGCCCCCGGCACACTGACCGGTGACGACCGGACCCTGGTGACCCTGCTCCACCTGCGCGCCCTGGAGGAGGCTTCGGGCCGGGAACTGGCCGTGGTCACCGAAATGGCGGACGACCGCAACCGGTTGCTCGCGCCGGCCCGGGAGGGCGGCGACTTCGTCGTCGGCGGCCGGCTCATCAGCCTGCTGATGACGCAGATCGCGGAGAACCGGCACCTCGCCGACGTCTTCGACGCCCTGTTCTCGGCCGAGGGCGACTCGCTGCACCTGAAGCCCGCGACCCACTACGTCCTGCCCGGACGGGAGGTCGCCTTCGCCACGGTCGTGGAGTCCGGCCGCCGGCAGGGACACTGCGTGCTCGGGTACCGGCTGCACGGGGACGCCCGGCACGGTCCCGCGTACGGGGTGCACATCAATCCGGACAAGCGGGAACGCGTGCGGTTCGGCGCGCAGGACTCGGTGATCGTGCTGGCCCGGGAACCGGTGGCCCGGGCCGTCTCCGGTGCCCCTCCCCTGTCCAGGACCCTGCCGGGAGCCCTGCCCGGACCGCTTCCCGGCAGCCGGGCCGGGGATGGCTCGAAGACGACCGGAGGCCCTTGAGGGAGTACGAACACTTTACCCGCCCCTGATGGCATGCCCAGGTCAAATCTGCCAGGCTCTTCCGGCAGTCGTCCCCCTGACACCGGGGAGACGCGGCACAGCAGATCTCACCCTGCGCACCGTGCAGACGGCGCGCACAGCCCGCGGCTGCCCTCCGGCACACCCGAGCCGACCGGGCGGCCACCGAGCAGGCCGGAATCCCGGCCATCTCAAAGGAGTTCCGTGTGAGACCGACCCCCCACAAGGTCCGCGCCGCGAACGCATTCGCCCTCGCCGCGCTGGCCGCCGCCGCACTGTCCGTCACCCCGGCCGAAGCCGCGCCGCACCGGGCGCCCGCACGAGCCGCCGCCTGCACCCCGGCCCAGGTGGTCGCCAACGGCGGCTTCGAGAGCGGCACTGCGCCCTGGACCCAGTCGCAGACCGGCCTCATCACCAGCCGCGCGGGCCAGTCCGCCCACGGCGGCGCCGCCTTCGCCTGGCTGAACGGCGTGGGCCGCACGCACACCGACACGCTCTCCCAGAGCGTCACGATCCCGTCCGGCTGCTCCAGCGCCACCCTCACCTTCTGGTTGCACGTCGACACCGCCGAGACGACCACGTCCACCAAGTACGACAAGCTCACGGCGAAGATCGGCAGCACGACCCTGGCCACGTACTCGAACCTCGACAAGAACACCGGCTACGTCCAGAAGTCCTTCGACGTGTCGGCCTTCGCAGGCCAGACCGTCGGCGTCGCGTTCACCGGCACCGAGGACTCCAGCCTCCAGACCAGCTTCGTCATCGACGACGTCGCGCTCGACACCTCCGGCGGCACCACACCGCCCGGGGACTCCACCCGTACCCCGGCCTCACCCTCGTACACCGTCAGTCTCAGCAGCAACACGAGCGGCACGGGCTGGACCGGTCACGAGAGCGCGACCTTCACCAACGCCTCGCCCACCGCCCTCACCGAGGTCTACCTGCGGCTGTGGGACAACTACCACGGCACCTGCTCCGCCATGCCGATCACGGTGTCCAACGTCACCGGCGGCACCGCGGGCGCCCTGTCCGTCGGCTGCACCGCCCTGAAGATCGACCTCCCGGCGCCGCTGCCCCAGGGCCAGAGCGCCACGATCGGCTTCGACCTCGGGATCACCGTTCCCAGCGGCGCCGACCGGTTCGGCTACGACGGGGCCTTCAGCATGCTCGGCAACGCCCTGCCGGTCCTCGCGGTCCGGGACGGGGCGGGCTGGCACCTGGATCCGTACACCAACAACGGGGAGTCCTTCTACTCCCTGGCCTCCGATTTCCGCGTGACCCTCGACCACCCGAGCAGCCTGCTCGTCCCGGCCACCGGCACCTCGGTGGACACCCCCGGCACCAGCGGGCGCACGGTCACCACGGCCACCGCCACCTCGGTCCGGGACTTCGCCTGGGCGGCCGGCCCGTTCAGCAAGATCTCGGGCACCTCCGCGGCCGGCACCCCGATCAACATCTACTCCGTCTCCGGCATCGGTTCGGCCGACGCGCAGTCGATGCTCACCACCGCCAAGTCCGCCGTGGACGCCCACTCGGGGCGGTTCGGCGCCTACCCGTACGGCGAACTCGACGCCGTCATCGACAACAACTACTGGTTCGGCGGGATGGAGTACCCCGGGTTCGTCCTGGACCTGGTCAGCACCACCGCCCTCACCCACGAGATCGGCCACCAGTGGTGGTACGGCATCGTCGGCGACGACGAGTACGCGAGCCCCTGGCTCGACGAGGCGTTCACCGACTACGCCACCGACCTGGCCCTGAACAAGACGGGCGCGAACTGCTGGAACAGCGTCTCGTGGGCCTCGTCCGCCGAGAAGATCACCAACTCGATGGGCTACTGGGACGCCCATTCGTCCCGGTACTCCACCGTCGTCTACGGCTACGGCAAATGCGCCCTGCACGACCTGCGGCGCGTCCTCGGTGACACGGCCATGGCCAAACTCCTGAAGGACTACGCCACTTCTCACTGGTACGGCGTCTCCACCACGGCCGAGTTCAAGGCGGCGGCCCAGGCCGCCACGACCACGGACCTGAGCTCGTTCTGGACGCAGCACCGCATCGACGGCTGATCCCACTCCCGCCCGGCGCCGCGTGGGGCGGGGGGGGGGGCCCCCCCGCGGGCCCCGGGGGGCGCACCGTGGGGGGGCGCGGGCCACCCCCCCCCCACGCGCACGCCCCCCCCGGAGAG
>NZ_JBHYVA010000008.1:857-11965 GCF_042750055.1 Streptomyces sp. NPDC059456 | reverse complement strand
ATGTGCTGTTTCTGGACGCCCCCCGGCAGGGCGGGGTGAACCCACCCCCGCCCGGCGCGGCTTCGCCGGGGTGGACCCCCCCCCGCGCCCCCCGCGGCGAACTCATGTCCGGACCGCGATCGCACCGCCCCATGCGCCCTAGCCGTCACCTGTGACATGTGAAATATTACCTGCGCTTCGACCCCAACTCACCGAAAGGTGCGTCACGTTGCGCAGACTACCCGCGGTGGTAGCGGCGATATCCCTCGCCCTCCTCGCCACCCCCGCGCTCGCCGCGCCCGCACCGCCCCCCGCGGCGGCGCAGCAGGCCCCCGAACTGTCCCCCGCCCCGCCGGCCGCCCCGCTGGAGCTCCAGCGCCAGAGCCTGCGCCGGCAGGCCCTCGAAGGCGTCGCCGCGGGCACCACGCCGGCCGAGGCGGACGGCACGCTCCCGCGCCGGGCCGCGGTCGGCAAGCGGTACGTCGAACTCGCGCAGGAGCGCAAGGACAAGGTCTTCGTGATCCTGGCCGAGTTCGGCGACCAGGTGGACACCACCACCGAGTACGAGGGCAAGCCACGCTTCGGCGGCACCCCGGGCCCCCGCCACGACACCATCGCCAAGCCCGCGAAGACCGACAACCACACCCTGTGGCGCAAGGACTTCGGCCAGGCCTACTACCAGCAGCAGTTCTTCGGCACCGATCCCGGCGCCGTCACGCTGCGCAACTACTACCGGTTGCAGTCCTCCGGCCGCTACGACATGGACGGCCAGGTCAGCGACTGGGTGCGGCTGCCGTGGAACGAGGCCCGCTACGGGACGGACAACTGCGCCGAGCCCGGCCAGTGCCGCACCAACTGGGACCTCGTGCGCGACGCCACCAACGCCTGGTACCACACCGAGCGCGCCAAGGGCCGGACCCCGGAGGAGATCAGGGCCCAACTGGCCGAGTACGACGTGTGGGACCGGTACGACGCCGACCACGACGGCAACTTCGACGAACCGGACGGCTACCTGGACCACCTCGTCATCGTCCACGCGGGCAAGGACCAGACCTGGGGCGGCGGCGACCAGGGCAAGGACGCCGTGTGGGCGCACCGCTGGTTCGCGTACTGGGACCAGGCGGGCAGCGCCGGCCCCAGGGGCAACAAGGCGGGCGGCACACCGGTCGGCGATTCCGGCATCTGGGCCGGCGACTACCTGACCGGCGGCGAGAACAGCGGAGTCGGGCTGTTCGCGCACGAGTTCGGTCACGACCTCGGACTGCCCGACCTGTACAGCTCCGACGGGGACAACGCCGTCAACTTCTGGTCGCTGATGTCCACGGCCTCCTACCTCGGCAAGGGGCGCAACACCACCGGCGACTTCCCCGGCGACCTCGATCCGTGGAGCAAGCTGCAACTGGGCTGGCTGGAGTACACGGAGGCCGACGCCGGGCGCAGGACACGCGCCGTGCTCGGGGTGTCCGGCTACAACACCGAGGATCCACAGGCCCTGTTGGTCCACCTGCCGCCGTCGGTGACCCGTACCGACCTGACCGACCCGTACGAGGGCGGCAGCCAGTGGTGGAGCGGCACCGGCGACCTCATGGACAACACCCTGACCCGGACGGTCGATCTGACCGGGGCGCCCGCGGCCCGGCTGGACGCCCGCGTCTGGTACGACATCGAGCAGGACTTCGACTTCCTGACCGTGGAGGCCTCCACGGACGGCGGCACCACCTGGTCGGCGCTGCCCGGCACGGTCGGCGGCGCCGCCGTACCGCCGAAGGGGATCTCCGGCACCTCCGGCGGCTGGGCCGGACTCTCCGTGCCGCTGGACGGGTTCGCCGGGCGTGGGATCCAGCTGCGGCTGCGCGTGACCTCGGACGGCAACACGCACGGCAAGGGCGTCACGTTCGACGACATCCGGATCACGGCGGACGGGCGCGAGCTGCTGCACGACGGCGCCGAACAGGGCGACCACGGCTGGACGGCGCAGCACTGGTCGCGGACGGACGGCCGGACCGGGAGCGCGGAGCACCCGCGGGCCTACCTGGTGGAGAACCGGCGCTACACCGGCTACGGGTCCTACCTGAAGACCGGTCCGTACAACTTCGGCGCGGGCAACGACACCGTGGAGTTCTACCCGTACCAGCAGGGCGTGCTCATCTGGCTCTGGGACACGGCGTACAGCGACAACACCACGAAGGCGCACCCGGGCGCCGGCCTGCTGCTGCCCGTCGACGCACGGCCCGAGCCGTTGCGGAACGCGGACGGCTCCCTGCTCAACGCCCGGGCGCAGACCTTCGACGCGACGTTCTCCACGCGTCCGAGCGACGAGATCGTGCTGCACAAGGCCGGCGTGCCGGTCCTGGTGCCGGCACGGCCGGGCGTCGCGGTCTTCGACGACCGCAAGGGCGGGTACTGGAACGCGGACCTGCCGCAGGTGGGCGTGAGGGTCCCGGACACGGGGACCCGGATCACGGTGGTGAAGGAGGCTTCCGGCGGCGCCCTGACCACGGTCCAGGTCAGCCCGTCGCCCTGACCCCGCCCCGGTGCGGCGCGGGGCCCCGGGCCCCCCCGGGCCCCCCCGCCGCGCGCCCCCCCCCCCCCCCCCCCGGCGGCTAGGCCGTGACGGGGGTGAAGGGGCCGCTCGGGCCGAAGGCCAGTGCGGCGAAGCGGTCGGCGATGCGGCGGTGGGTGGCGGCGTCCGGGTGGAGCTGGTCGGGGAGCGGCAGTTCGGCGAAGTCGGCCTCGCCGTAGAGTTCGCGGCCGTCCAGGTAGTACAGGTGGGGGTCCTCGGCCGCACGCTGCTTCACGATGCGGGACAGTTCGTCCCGGATGACGTTCAGCGTCAGCTTCCCGGCGGCGCGCTCCGCGGGGTCGCCCGCGGCGCGGAACTGGAGCTTCCCGGCGCTGAGGGTGCTGAAGTCCGGGACGCTGGGGCCGGGGGTGTCCTCGTGGATGGGGCACAGGACGGACGAGACGACCAGCAGGGGCGTGGTGGGGTGCCCCTCGCGGAGGGTGTCGAGGAAGCCGTGCACGGCCGGGGTGAAGGCGCGCAGCCGCATCAGGTCGGTGTTGACCAGGTTGATGCCGATCTTGACGCTGAGCAGGTCCGCCGGGGTGTCCCGCATGGCGCGGGCGGTGAACGGGTCGAGCAGGGCGCTGCCCCCGAAGCCCATGTTGACCAGGTCCACGTCGCCGAGGGAGGCGGCGAGCGCCGGCCAGGTCGTGGAGGGGCTCGCCGCGTCCGAGCCGTGGCTGACGGAACTGCCGTGGTGCAGCCACACCCGGCGGCTGCCCCGCGGTGCGGGTGCGACGGGGGCGTCGGTGCGCAGGGCGACGAGTTCGGTGATCTCGTTGTGCGGCAGCCAGATCTCGACGTCCTTGGGCCGGCCGGGCAGGCCCGCGAACCGTACGGTGCCGATCGGGCCGGGCCGGTTCTCCACGGATCCGGTGGTCATGTCGACCTCGCGGACGTTGCCGCCGGTCACCGAGGCCTGGCCGGCGAGGCGCCCGTCGACGATCAGGTCGTACACGCCGTCGGGGCGGGGCGGGGCGCCCACGTACGCCATCTTGGTGCGGAGCGTGTCGAGCTCGATGACGGTGGCCCGGGTCCGCAACGCCAGCCGTACGCCGGAGGGCTGGGCCTGCGCCATGGCCAGCTGCCCGTCGGTGTTCTGCGCGCGGGCCCACGCCGGCAGCCGGTGCGGGAGCACGCCGTGGCCGGTGCGCTCCAGGTCGAGCGCGCCGCGCAGGAGGTCCGCGGTGAGGGGCGTGGTGACGGTCGCGACGGCGGGGTCGTCGGGACCGGGTGTGGATGCATGCGGGTCGTTCATGGTCCCACCCTGTCAACCGAACACCGCATCCGCACAGCGGTTTTCGCGCGGGAGCCGCGGCCCGGGCTGCGGGGTTCGCCGGCGTGGGCGGGGCGGCGCGCCACGGCCCTCCCGTGGGGAGTGCGGGAGGGCCGTGTGCCCGGGATGGTCCGGAGCAACACCATATGCACGGATACGCGCAGCGCGACAGGCATATGACAAAAGAAATGCGACTCAGGTCGCAGGGGCCGCCCGACCCGAGGGGGACGCCGCGGTCCGGCCGGGGCCCCGACCATGGCGGTGTGAAGGCGATGAACCCCTGGGAATGGCTTCTGGTATTCGGTGCCGTCGCGCTGGTGCTGGCGCGGTGGCTTCCGCCGCGTGCGCGGCGGACCGTCACCCTCGGCGCGCCGGCCGTCGTCGCGGTGCCGGGGGCCGTGCTCGGCGTCCTCGGGATGCGGTGGCAGATGGTGCCGGTGCTGGCCGGAGCGGCCGCCGCCCTCCCGTTCGCGCTGGCTCCGCTGCTGCGGCGGCGCGCGCGCCGGGCTCCGTGGTGGCTGGCGCTGCCGGGGTCGGTGGTGTGCCTCGCCCTGATCGCCGCCGGCTCGGGGGCGGCCTGGGCGCTGCCCACACCGGTGTTCCCCGAGCCGACCGGCCGGTTCGCGGTCGGCACCAGCGTGCTGGAGCTGACCGACCCGGAGCGCCCCGAGACCGCCACCGCCGCGCCCGAGGACCGGCGCACGGTCGTCGCCCAGTTCTGGTATCCCGCCCGGCAGTCCCCCGCGGGCAGCCGGCGTGCCCCGTACCTGGGACGTACGGAGCAGGAGGCACGTGTGGTCTCCGGTGCGCTCGCCGAGTACTCCGGGCTTCCCGGCATGCTGCTGGACGGCCTGCCGCGCGCCCGTACGCATGCGGTGTACGACGCCCCGGCGGCGGGCGGCGGGGAGCGGTTCCCCGTCGTGCTGTTCTCCCCCGGGCTGGGCGGCGTACGGACGCAGAACACCGCCTGGGCGGAGGAGCTGGCGAGCCACGGCTACGTCGTCGTCGGCCTCGACCACCCCTACGACTCGGCGGCGGTGGTGCTCGCCGACGGCCGCACGGTCCGTACGGAGGTCTCCGCCACGGGCGACGACGCGGAGGACGAGAGGCGGGCGGCCCGGTGGACGGCGGTCCGTGCGGCCGACCTGAGCTTCGTACGGGCCCGGTTGGAGCGCGCGGACGGCGGCGCGGTCCCCGGTCCCCTCGCCGGGCGCCTCGACACCGGCCGCGTCGCGGCGGCCGGCCACTCGCTCGGCGGCGGCGCGGCCCTGCAGGCGGCCCGCCAGGACCCCGGGTTCGCCGCCGTCATCGACCTGGACGGGTTCCCCCACGACCCGGATCCGCAGCCCTTCCCCCAGCCGGTGCTCGCGCTCACCCAGGCCATCGGTCCGGACACCGACCCGGACTACCTCCCGCACCTCACCCGTGTCCTCGGGCTCAGCAGGGCGACGAGCTACCGCCTCACCGTCCCCGGAGCGGCGCACCTCACCTTCACCGACGCGCCGCTCTACCTGCCGCCGCTCCCCTCGCTCGTCGGCTCCCCGGACCGCACGAAGGGGTCGCGCATCACCGCCGCCGCGAGCCTCGTCTTCCTCGACGGCACCCTGCGCAACCACCCGGCCGGCCCGGGGAGCCAGGGGAGCCCGGCCGGCCCGGCGACCGCCCTGGCGGCCTACGGAACCCTCGTCGTCCACCCCAAGTCCGGTGTGTGAACAGTCGGTTGATCTCCCGGGCGGGCGCCCCGCGCGGCGCATATGCTCCCCCCTTACGTCCGTACCTCCAGCCGTAAGGGGACCGCCGCGTGAGCATCCGCATTCAACCCTCCTCCCAGGTCGACGAGAGCGCCGAACTCGGCGACGGGACCACGGTCTGGGACCTGGCGCAGGTACGGGAGGACGCGCGGCTCGGCCGCGACTGCATCGTGGGGCGGGGGGCGTACGTCGGGCCCGGCGTGCGGATCGGCGACAACGTGAAGCTGCAGAACCACGCCCTCGTGTACGAGCCCGCGGTACTCGGCGACGGCGTGTTCATCGGGCCGGCGGCCGTGCTCACCAACGACTTCTACCCGCGGGCGGTCGATCCGGACGGCCGGCTCAAGCGCGGCGGCGACTGGGAGGCCGCCGGTGTCGTGGTGGACGAGGGGGCCTCCCTGGGGGCCCGGTCCGTGTGCGTGGCCGGGGTGCGCATCGGACGGTGGGCGCTGGTGGCGGCCGGCGCGGTCGTGTCCCGGGACGTACCGGACTTCGCACTGGTCGCAGGCGTACCGGCGCGCCGCATCGGCTGGGTGGGCCGGGCCGGGGTGCGCCTGGTGGAACGGGAGGGCGAACCGGGTGTGTGGGAGTGCCCGCGCACCGGAGCGCTGCACGTCGAGAAGGACGGGTCCCTGCTGGAACGGAACTGACGGTTCGTCGGCAAATTTGAGTCGGTGGCATTTCCTCAAAACCGCAATCAACGAACACCCTTGGGCATACCTTGTCCCTGTACACGGGATCTGAGCAGGCAACAGGCTTTGTTCAGTGGGGGGTTGTACACGACGAGGGCATCGCGGACCAGGTGACGGACGGCGCGCTACGCGCCCGCCCGACGCTGCCGTCCGCGTGCTCCGGTCCGGGGCATCGCTGGGGGGATCCAGTGGGCGGCCCCGGACGGTTCGTGCCATCGGGGGGAACACACCGCCGGCACGTGCGTCGTCATGCGCACTCCCTTCCGCGGAACGACGACCGCCAGGTCTGTCCGAGGAGCGATCAGAGGGGGTAGGTGTGTTGGAGCCGTACAGCTCGGACATGCGAAGTGCGCGCAGCACAGGGGGAACCGGGGTGGGGACCCGGTGAACACCACACGATTAGAGGCACTGGCCCACGAGGACCCGTCGCTGCACGCGCTCGCCGGGCGGCTGCTCGCGCTGGCCGAGGCGGGACTGCCCGGGATGTACCTGCCGGGCGCCGACACCTTCGTCTTCACCCGGGTGGGTACGGTCACCTCCGACGGCGTCCGCCGGATGGAGGCGCGCGGAACCAGCACCCGGTACGCGGCCATCACCGCGCTGGGGGCGCGGTTCCTGCCCGAGGACCGGCAGCGCCCGCTGTTCGGCGGACACACCGTCGAGGAGTACACGGGCCTGCTGGTGGAGCAGCTCCCCGCGGTGACCAACCTCGGCGACGCGGCGCTCATCGCCTGGGCCGCGGCCGAGACCGGCCACCCCAAGCTCGCGGACGCCCTCGCCCGGGTCGCCGCACTGGACGTCCCCGGACGTCCGCAGTACACCGTCGAGGCCGCCTGGGTGCTCTCCGCCCTCGCCGCGGCCCGTACCGCGGTGGACGTGGAGGACCGCCTGGCGGCGGCCCGCGACCGCCTCCTCGCGGCCAGGGCCGAAGACGGCCCGCTGTTCCCGCACGCCACCGGGCCCGGGCTGGTCCCCGGATACCGCTCGCACGTGGCCTGCTTCGCCGACCAGACGTACCCGCTGCAGGCGCTGGCCCGGCTGCACGCGAGCGGTTCGGACCCGGAGGCCCTCGCGGCCGCCGACGCCTGCGCCGCGCGGATCTGTGCACTGCAGGGCGACGGCGGACAGTGGTGGTGGCACTACGACGCCCGCACCGGCGGCGTGGTGGAGGGCTACCCGGTCTACAGCGTGCACCAGCACGCCATGGCCCCGACGGCGCTCTTCGACCTCGCCGACGCGGGCGGCACCGACTTCGGCGCCGCCGTCCGCCGCGGGCTGCGCTGGATGACGGACGTCCCCGAGATCAGCGGGCCCGACGGCACGCCGCGCGAGCCCATGATCCTGGAGAAGTACGGCGTCACCTGGCGCAAGGTCTACCGCGGCGACCCCGCCAAGGCCGTCCGCGCCGCCCGCGGGCTCACCACCAAGGTGGCGCCGCAGGCCCGGCTCTCCCCGCTCGACCGGATGTTCCGCCCCGTCGTGATCGACCGCGAGTGCCGTCCGTACGAGTTCGGCTGGCTGCTCCACGCCTGGCTCGGGGGGCCGCGCAGATGAGCCTGCAAGCACCCCCGCGCCGGACCCTGTTCGGGGTCACCCTCGACGCCCTGACCATGGACGAGACCGTGCAGCGCTGCCTGGAGGCGGTACGGCGCGGCGAACAGATCGAGATCGGCATGGTCAACGCCGCCAAACTGGTCAACATGCGCCGCGACCCGCGCCTCGCCGCGGCGGTCTCCGGCTGCGACCTCGTACTGGCCGACGGCCAGGCCGTGGTGTGGGCCGGCCGGGTCCTGGGCGTACGGCTTCCCGAACGGGTCGCGGGAATCGACCTGTTCATGCGGCTGCTGGCCGCCGCCGAAACCGCGGACGTCCCCGTCTACCTGCTCGGAGCCCGGCAGGACGTACTGGAGCTGATGCTCGGCCGGATCGCCGAGCGCTTCCCGGCCCTGCGCGTGGCCGGCAGCCGCAACGGCTACTTCGACGACGCCGACCAGGGCGCGATCGCCGACGCCGTCGCGGAGAGCGGCGCCCGGCTGCTGTTCCTCGGCATGACCTCGCCCAAGAAGGAGATCTTCACCGCCGGCTACGGCAAGCGCACCGGCGCCCACGTGGTGCACGGCGTCGGCGGCTCCTTCGACATCCTGGCCGGCATCACCAAGCGGGCCCCCGCGGTCTGGCAGCGCATGGGCCTCGAATGGTTCTACCGCGCCCTCCAGGAGCCGCGCCGCCTCGGCAAGCGCTACCTCACCACCAACACCGCCTTCCTCCTCATGACGGTGCGGGAACTCATCCGCCGTACACCGTCTGCCGGTTCCGCGAACAGGAGTCACTGATGCGCGTCGTCGTCGTGGGACAGGGATACGTCGGCCTCCCGCTGGCCATCAGGGCCGCCGAGGTCGGACACCAAGTGATCGGGTACGACGTGGACGCCCGGCGGGTCAAGAGCCTCACCGCCGGCGAGTCGTACGTGGAGGACGTCTCCTCCGAACGGCTGACCCGGGCGCTGGAACGCGGCTCCTACACGCCCAGTGAACTCGCCCGCGACTGCGGCGGGTTCGACGTCGCGGTCGTCACGGTCCCGACCCCCTTACAGGACGGTGCCCCCGACCTGCGGTACATCGAGGAGTCGGCGCACACCCTGGCCCGCTTCCTGCGGCCCGGCGCGACCGTCGTCCTCGAGTCCACCACGTACCCGGGCACCACCGAGGAGCTGTTCGGCCCGATCCTGGAGGACGGCTCGGGCCTCACCGCCGGCGCCGACTTCCACCTCGGCTACAGCCCCGAGCGCATCGACCCGGGCAACACCGTCTGGGGTTTCCAGCAGACGCCCAAGGTCGTCTCCGGAGTGGACGCCGCCTCCCTCAAGGCCGTGGAGTCCTTCTACGCACAGCTCGTCGACAAGACGGTGCCGGTGAGCTCCCCCAAGGAGGCCGAACTGGCGAAGCTGCTGGAGAACACCTTCCGGCACGTGAACATCGCCCTGGTCAACGAGATAGCGATGTTCGCCCGCCACCTCGACATCGACGTGTGGCAGGCCATCGAGGCGGCCTCCAGCAAGCCGTTCGGCTTCATGAAGTTCACCCCGGGCCCCGGGGTCGGCGGCCACTGCCTGCCGATCGACCCCTCGTACCTGTCCTGGCGGGTGCAGCGCGAGCTCGGCCAGAGCTTCCGCTTCGTCGAGCTGGCCAACGACATCAACAGCCACATGCCCGAGTACGTGGCGCGCCGGGTCATGGACGCGCTCAACACGAAGCGCCGCTCGGTCAACGGCTCCAAGATCCTGCTGCTCGGGCTGGCGTACAAGAAGAACACCGGCGACGCCCGGGAGTCGCCTGCGGTACGCGTCTCGCAGCTGCTGCTGGACATGGGCGCCAAGGTCCGCGCGGCCGATCCGCACGTGGTGGAGGGCATCAAGGTCGACTCCCGCCTCGTGCGGGTCGAACCGACCCGCAAGGAGCTCGCGGCGGCCGACGTGGTCGTCCTGCTCACCGACCACGACTCCTTCGACTACGCGATGGTCACCGAGCACGCCTCCTTCGTGCTCGACTGCCGCAACCGGCTCTCCGGACCCACCGTGGAGGTGCTCTGACACCATGCCCAGGATCATCTGCGTGGCCGGAGCACGGCCCAACTACATGAAGATCAAACCGGTGATGGACGCGCTGGAGCGGCACGGCGCCGAAGTGGTCCTCGTCCACACCGGGCAGCACTACGACGAGTCCATGAACGACGTGTTCTTCCGCGACCTCGGCATCCGTCCCCCGGACCGGTACCTGGGTGCCGGGTCCGGCAGCCACGCCCAGCAGACCGGCCGGGTGATGGCGGCCTTCGAGCCGCTCGTCGACGAGCTGGCCCCGGACGCGGTGGTGGTGGTCGGCGACATCAACTCCACCCTGGCCTGCGCCCTGGTCACCGCGAAGGCCGGCCCGCTGCTGGCCCATGTGGAGGCGGGCCTGCGCAGCCGGGACTGGAGCATGCCGGAGGAGGTCAACCGGGTCGCCACCGACCGGGTCAGCGACTACCTGCTGGCGCCCTCCCCCGACGCCGCCGCGAACCTGCGGTCGGAGGGGTACCGGGAGGACCAGATCCACGTCGTCGGCAACGTCATGATCGACACCCTGCTCGCCAACCTCGAACGCGCCAGGGCCTCGGACGTCCTGGACCGGTACGGGCTCAGCCGGGGCGGATACGGCCTGGTCACCCTGCACCGGCCGGCCAACGTGGACGACCCCGCGGCGCTGCGCGGACTGCTGAAGGCCCTGGGCGAGATCGCCGGCCGCTGTCCGCTGCTGCTGCCCGTGCACCCTCGGTCGGCGCAGCGGCTGGCGGAGATCGGGGTCCCCGGCGGGATCCAGGTCGTGCCGGCGGCCGGGTACCTGGACTTCATCGCGCTCCAGGACTCCGCCCGGGTGGTGCTCACCGACTCGGGGGGCGTCCAGGAGGAGACCACCGCGCTCGGTGTGCCCTGCGTGACGCTGCGGGAGAACACCGAGCGGCCGATCACCGTCGAAGAGGGCACCAACGTCCTGGCGGGCACCGATCCGGAGCGCATCACGGCCACGGTGCACCGGGTGCTGGACGATCCGCCGGCCGCGCGCTGCCCCGAGCTGTGGGACGGCCGCGCGAGCGAGCGGATCGCCCGGGTCCTGCTGGACGGCGGTTCCGCACGGACCCGGCCGAGGCCCACCGACCTCGCCCCGTAACACCGGCGGCCACACGCCACGGCAAGAACGCGACAACCGTAATCACCGCAATGAAAGAGCGGGGTGGGGGTCGTGAGACACCACCCCCCCGGGGGGGGAAGACAACGGTAGAGGGGGGAGATGTGCGGGGAGTGGGAGGCGCGG
>NZ_JBHYVA010000008.1:0-847 GCF_042750055.1 Streptomyces sp. NPDC059456 | reverse complement strand
GCAAACACCGCGACACCCTAAAACCCCCAACTGACCCCGCGCGGGGGCGTCCAGGCCCCGCCCCCGCCGCGAGGGGGAAGACCATGGATCTCGCGGAGATCTGGCGGGTCATGCGCAGGCGCTGGTACGTGCTGCTGCCCGGACTGCTGCTCACGGCCGCGCTCGTCGCGGGCGTCTACGCGCTGGTCCCGGTGGAGTACCGGTCACAGAGCACGGTGACGCTCCTGAACTCGAAGAAGGCCACGGTGGCCTTCGACGGCAACCCCTTCCTGAGCACCCAGGCCTCGCTCACCGGCATGGCCGACGGCCTGGCGCGCAACCTCAACTCCGACGACTCCCGCCGCGACCTCAGGTCCCGCGGCGTCACCCAGGAGTACGAGGCGAAGATCGCCGACAACGCCCAGGGGCCCTTCATGTGGCTGAGCGTCACCGGAACGGATCCGGCCGCCGTCCTGAAGTCGGACGAGGTGTTCACCGCCTACGCCGAGAAGCGGCTGCAGGAGTTCCAGGCCCAGCAGTCCGTGACGCCGGAAGCCATGATCCGCATGGCGACGATCGTCCCGCCGCAGAAGCCGGAGGCGCAGACCAAGACCCGGCTCCAGTACCTGATCATGGCGGGGGTGCTGGGCTTCGTACTGAGCCTGGTGGCCACCTTCTTCGTGGAGGCCCGGCGCCGCAGGCCGGACAAGCCGGGCCGGCACCGGCCCGCGCCGTCCGACGCGCCGGTGTCCGGGACCGCCGGGACCGCCGGGCCCGCCACCGCCCTGCCCGGCGGTGCGGACCCCGCGGAGAGCGGTGCCCGGAACCCCCGAGACTCCCCCGGCACAGCCTGACCCGCCCGGGGCAC
>NZ_JBHYVA010000007.1:0-39725 GCF_042750055.1 Streptomyces sp. NPDC059456 | reverse complement strand
CCGAACCGACAAACTCGCCATCGCCTACCAGGCCGCACTCCACATCGCCGGCATCCTCATCTGGACCCGACGCTGACCAAAGAGACAGAACCTAGTCGCCAGGCTCCGCCTCCAGACCCGAGGGCCCGCAAGCGGGCCCGGCTGCGACACAGATACAGGGCGGCATGAGCAAGGCAAAGGCGCCCAGCTGGTGTCTCGTGATCCGGTTCGTGTCACCTGACGCTTCAAAAGCCGCTCGCCGCGACCGCCCGGAGCAGCGCATTATCTTCCTCCGCACCTCAATTCAGGGGTGGGTTTCGCAGTCTGCAGGCGGGCAAGGCCCTGCATGAGTTCTTACCCTCCTCAGAACTCAACACCGGGAGCGCACACAAGGAGCGGGGGTACGGCTCGTTTCGAGGACGAGTCCTCGTGCAGGAACAGGACTACCCGGAAGGGTGCGTCGTCCCCGGGGGCCAGTCTGGTGAAGGCCGCGCAGCCCTGCGCCCCTGTGTAGATCCCACCACCGCCGGTGATCACTTCATGGAACTCGTCCGAGGACCTCGGAAGGCCCTGAAGGGTGATCTGGCCTTGCGGGGTACTGAAGGTGGTGTTGCACTGCCTGACCGGGGTGGACGGGAACGGCGGCAGGACCGTACAGGTGAAGCCGAAGAGACCGAACTCCTTGCCCGATTCGGTTCTCGTTGCGGTGCCGGAAGCGCCGAACACTGATCCCGGGGACCCTTCCGGATCCCCGAATGTTCCGTTGACGCTGGTGGTGAGGTCAATGACCTTCACGTTGCCGTCTTTCGAGCCTGAACCGCTGACCGGGTCCGCTGCCACGGCAGGCGAGAGTCCCGTCATGGTGGCCATGCACGCTCCCAGCACGCATACGGCCAGCTTCATCCTCACCCGCGACGTACGCATATGTCCTCCGGTGATGTCGGATTTACAGCTATACAGTCCGACGCATACGGAATCAGTTCAGGCGGGGCCGGGAACACGGGCGATACCACGTCATGCCCCCTCCAACGGGCTACCAATGAAGGCTTCAGGGGACACGAATCGGGTCACGAGGCTCTAGGGCACGAAACGGTTCACTTCCACTCACAGCAGTGCCCCCACCTCGGACGGAGCACGACCCTGCGCCTCGAAGACTGCGGGGGTTTTCACCTTTCGCCGCACTCTTGGCCGATGCCACGGTACAGTCATCAGCATATGTTTGGGTGTGATGTGCTGTGTAGCGGCACGAGATCTTGGCCACTCCCTAACAGCGGACTGTCTCCACGGAGCGACGAATGCAGAACGTGATCGACTGGGCCAGTAGCCGTACCTTCAGCGTATGGAAGTACGGAATCGGGCATTCTCAGCTCCTGCTCGCGAGCCAGGAAACCGCCACGGAAACAGGCCTCGGAGTGCACTTCGAGGCCGTCGAGTACATGCGCCTCATCCGGACCTTCAAGAACCTGCGCATCACCACAGCAGACGAGCAGCACATACACGAGGTCGAGACCTCGGGCACCCTCGCCCACGCACTTCGACCGCTACTCGTACTGGCCCTGCACCACGACCACGGCGTGGGTCTGATCGCCTGCTCCCGACTGCGAATCGGACAGTTCCACGGCGAACCCACCAGCAACTTCGACACCCTCCAGCTTCACTCCACAGCCACCCGGTGACCACGGAGCCCCCTATGCCGCACCAGCCCACCCTCACCCTGCGGCCCCACCAGGAAGAAGCCGTCGAAGCCATCGTCCGCGGGCTCGACATTCCCCCCGGCAAACGGATCCCGAAGGCCGGCCTGCGGGCCACCGTGGTAGCCGCGTGCGGGACCGGCAAGACATTCATCGCCGCCGCAGCAGCCATCCGCCTCGCCCGCGGCGGACGCGTCCTGGTGCTGCTACCGACCCTGGACCTGCTAACGCAAACCGCGCGAGAGTGGCGCACAGCCGGCCACACCGGGCCGGCGGTCGCGGTCTGCTCGCTGGAGGACAACGCCCAGTTCTACGGCCTGAACGTGCGCAGCACGACGTCGGCGCCGCAGCTCGCGCTGTGGCACGGCCGCGGTCCGGTGACGGTGTACGCCACCTACGCCTCGCTGCCCGTCATCGCCGAGGCGCATCGCGGGGAGTACGGGCTGCCCATGGAGCCCTTCGACCTGGTGGTCGTGGACGAGGCGCACCGGACGTCCGGGTCGGCGGGGAAGGCGTGGGCGGACGTGCACCGACAGGACGTGATCCCCGCCCACCGGCGGCTGTACATGACGGCCACCCCGCGGATCTGGGCCGAGCGCCCGCCGAGGACGCGGGCGGAGAAGCGGGCAGCCGAGGCGGCACACCGGCGGAGGGAGGCAGAGCGGCGGAAGGAGGCGGAGGCCGAGGGCCGCCCGTACGTTCCGCACTATGAGGCGCTGCCGGCGGAACTGGCGTGCTCGATGGACGATCCCAAGATCTTCGGTCCGGTCGTCTATGAACTGTCGCTCGCGGACGCGATCTCGCGCGAGCTTCTGGCCCACTATCAGGTGGTAGTGGCTGAATTGGTCGACCCGGTGGTGACACCGGATCGGCTCTACGGGAAGGAGCGGTGGGACGAGGAGCTGCGCGGTGAACGTCTCGCCGCCGTGCAGACGGCCCTCCTGGAGACCATGGCCGCCCACGGCCTGAAGACGACGATCACCTTCCACCACCGCACCATCGAGGCGCAGGCCTTCGCCGAGGGCCTGCCACGGGTCGCGTCCCGCCTGCATGCCGTCGACCCCAAACGGCATCCCGCCCCGGAGCGGGTGTGGACCGGGTGGCTGCGCGGGGAGCACCAGGCCGAGCACCGGGCATCCGTCCTCGCCGATTTCGGTCGCCGCACCGGCCGAGCCGTCCTCGCCAACTGCAAGGTGCTGGGGGAAGGCGTCGACATCCGAAGCGTGGACAGTGTTGCCCTGATCGACCCCAAGGGATCGGCTGTCGACATCGTCCAGGCCATCGGCCGGGCCCTGCGACAGAAGCCCGGGGAAGGAAAAATGGCCACCCTGATCGTGCCCGTATTCCTCGCCACGGACGAAGATCCCGAGGACATTCTCTCCTCGAAATCCTATGGGCCCCTGATTCGGGTTCTGAACGGGCTTCGGGCACACGATGAACGCGCCGTGGAAATGCTCGCAATTCCCCAAGAGGCACAGAAACACATCGTAGCGCCGTCGCAGCTGATCGGCTCGGCCCCCTACGAGGGCGAGGAGGAAGCCCGGCTGCTGCTCCGGTTCGCCGCCCCGCGCGACCCCGCGTTGATCGCCAAGTGGATCAGCTACCAGGTGTTCAACACCGAACGCCAGGACTGGCGCCGGGGCGCCGAGGCAGCATGGCGGTACCGGCAGCGGGAGGGGGACCTGGAAGTCCCGTACGACCACACCGAGGGCCCTTATCCGCTGGGGCGGTGGCTCTCCGACCAGCGGCGGACGTTCCGGGCCGGGCAGATGAGCGGCAAGCGGGCCGCCGAGCTGGAAGTGCTCGGGATCGTGTGGGACACCGCAGACGCCGCGTTCGACCAGAACCTCGCGGCCGCGCGGGCGTACTACGAGCAGCACGGCACCCTCGCCGCACCCCGGCACGCCACCATGCTGGACAAGCCGGTCGGGCAGTGGCTCACCAACATCCGCCGGCCCGGCGGACTCGGCAAAGACCCCGGCCGCGCCCAACAGCGGGCCGCCGCCCTCGCCGCCATCGATGAAGACTGGAACCCGGGCACCCTCGGCTGGACCGTCGACTGGCAACGCCAATACGCCTACCTCGCCCAGCTCCTGGACGACGGTGCGCGCATGGCGGCGATCGTCCCGGGGGTGACCCGGCACGGCCAGGACATCGGCCGCTGGCTGGCCACACAGCGCCGCGACTACCGCCGGCTCACCGAGGAACAGCAGCGGCGGCTGGCCTCGCTCGGCGTGAAGCCCGCGCGGGCGGTACGGGCCCGCACGGCAGCCTCGGCGGCGGGTACGACGTCCACGTCCGGGCGCGGCACCGAGGCGTTCCAGAAGGGCATCCAGGCCCTCACGCAGTACCTCGCGCGGGAAGGCGGCGGCACTCCGGGGCGATCGCACACAGAGTGCCTTCCCGACGGCAGTGAGCACCGCACGGGGGTATGGCTCGCCAACCAGAAGGCCCGGCGCGACCGACTCAGCCCCGACCAACTCGCCGCCCTCACCCACCTCGGCATCCACTGGGCACAGTAGGCCCGGCAGACCACCTGGCCCTACACAGGCGCCACCCGGTCTGTCCGCGAAACGACACCGACCTGCACCAACCGAACGACAGCCCGAACCCAGACGCAGCGTCCCTGCAAGGTGGTGAACACCCATGTCGCCGGCCAGCGAACAATCCACGCCGCCCATCAGGAGGCCGCAACACCACTCGGAGCGGTCGGTCACCCCCTCGGTCACGTCCCTGGGCCCTGCGAGGCTGCGGAGAAGTGCGGTGGGTCGGCTGTCTGGGTGATGTGGCCTCGATCCGGGCTCGTACCGATCGCAGAAGTGAAAACGACTTCCGATGCCCTTCGACGGGACCGGGAGACGAGCGCCCTGCGGGACCGCAGGGAAAACCGCCTCTGAAATTGGGCAGTTGGGCATTACCGTCGGTGCGATGACAACACGATCCATGCCGGCAGGACAGCCAGAGACCCTGACCCTGGCCGATGCCCCGATGCGTCAGGCCCGTAACTCCGCCGCCTTTTGGGCCGCGACCGGCCGAAGCCGGGGCCATGCGGTCATCCGCCGCCGCGGGTTCGTCGCGGTCGACGGCGACCTGCGCGCCGGCCTGCGGATCCTGATCCAGGAGCCGGACCTCGACCCGGACGAGCTGGCCGAAGTGAGCGAGCTGGTACGCCGGGCCCCGGGCCCGGCGAACGTCGAGGATCCGTTCAGCTCGACCGACCTGAGCCACCTGGACCTGCGCAGCTGGCAGATGCCGGTCATGCTGCGGCCCCCCGGCCCGGTCGGTGAACCGGCACTGGAGGTGATCCGGGCAGCGCGGACCGAGGACCTCCAAGCCGCCGAGCGGATCGTGATCGAGGGTTTCGAGCTGACCGGATTCGAGCCGTACCGCCCCGGCGAGCTGTTCCCGGCGGCGCTGATCGAGCAGCCGGGCGTAGACGTGTTCGTCGCCAGGCACGACGGCGTGCCCGTGGGAGCCGGCGTCAGCGTCGTGGACGACGGCATCGGCAGCCACTACTGGATCGCGACGTCCCAGTCTTTCCGGTCGCACGGCGTGGGGCGGGCCGTCATGCTCGGCTCCCTCGCGCCCCTTGCGGACCTCCCACTCACGCTCACCGCGTCGAAGCTGGGCAGACCGCTGTACGAGTCGCTGGGCTACACCGTCGCGGCCCCCTCGACCTGGTGGGCCTCGCACTGATGCCGACACCGCCGCGCTAGAGCCCGCCGGTTGGTGAAAATGCCGGACCAACGATGAGGGCCCAGGTCGGGGGACCTGGGCTCCTGGCTGGCGCGGCCCGCGCGAAGCCGGTACAGGACCAGTCGATCCCTATGGCGGCAGGGGCCGCCAAGCCCGCCGGGCCACCACCACACGCCCGTCAGGGGGCGAGGCCGCTCCGAGAGAGGACGCCCTGACAAGCGGGCTTCCTCATCGAGGACAAGGCCCCCAACACACAGCCACACCACAAGCACCGGCGGCCAGACACCGGATGGCAACGAGCGGGGAGCGGCTCCCCGCGCGGGCGGTGCGCACGGCCCGCCAGTCCACGGAAAAGCGGACCACCTCCAAAAGCCCGATCTCCTGGGCGTCGTTGAGCCGAAGCACGATAGTTGTCACCTTCGGGATGGGTGGCCTGGCCGTTTGGGCCTTGTGAGGCAAGCTGTTCGTCACCGATGAGGCGCGCTGCTTGTCATCAACGGCGATGCCGCAGCCTTTCTGTCACCCGTTCCGAAGGGGAGCATCGTCGTCCGCCTGGAGCGAGGGCTGTGCGGCCGGGCAGTCTCCCGGTGGCTGCAAGAACCTCAGAACCGCCTCCACGAACACCGTCGGCTGGGCGTTGTGGATCAAGTGCCCAGCCGGAATGGTGACGACTCGCCCTTGAGGAACGCGACGGGCCAACTCGGCGATGTGCTCCTGGGGAACGTGGCTTCCCGGACCGCCGGCTACGGCGAGGGTCTCCGCAGTGATCTTGCTGAGACCCTCCAGCCAGTTCGGGTCAGGTGTGTCGATCTGCCGCCTGACGGCCAACACCATCTCCCAGTCGAAGGTCAGCTTCCCATCCGGCCTGATCGGGGTGGACTGCTCGCGGGGTCGTGGCAGCGGGACGTCCTCCAAGACGAGTCGGTCCACACGTTGCGGATACTCCCCGGCGAACAGATAGGCAACGATTCCGCCCATCGAGTGCCCCATCAGATCCACCCGGTCAAGAGCCAGCGCATCCAGAAAGCCGAGCAAGTCGTCCCGCATCAGCTGCAGCGAGTAGTTCCCCGGCCAGTCGCTTCGGCCATGACCGCGAAGATCGAGGGCATAGACCCGCCAGCTGCGGGCGAGGACGGGCGCCACGACGTCCCAGTCCGCAGCATCCTCGCCCAGTGCATGCAACAGGACGAGCGGCGGAGCTTCCGGCGGGCCCGAAACCTGATAGGCGAGCCGGATCCCACCAACGTCAACCGAGCGATGATCAACCATGTCCGAAACCTAGCCGGGGACCACCGTCAGGGACGCGGCGTTCACCAAAGGCCGAACCAGCCACCACCAGCATGGTGACAACCAGCCTGCCTTTGTGACAACCATCTTGCCTCGGCTCAGGAGTAGAGGGGAACCGAGGTCACCCCGCCGTGGTGCTTGTAGTCGACGTCCACGGAGGCGACCGGGAACAGCCACCCGAGCCGGCGACGCGTCGGCGCGGACGGGATGGCTGCGGCACCCTCTTCCTCCTCTTCTTCGACCGAGTGCCTTCATCGCTTCCCCGCTCTATCGGCCCGGCCGGTTGTCCTTCAGACAACGCCGCCACTTCGCTCTCCTGTGGGTGGCGATCCTGACGGCCTGCTCCTTCGCCGCACTCAGCGCTCCGGCCACGGAAGAGGACGGGTTCTCCATTCCCGGGCTCCGAATCGCAGGGCCTGCTTCACATCTCCAGTGCCTGTGGCGCAGGACATCGCTGTCGGCTCGTGGGCAGAGCCGGTTTATGAACGGGGCAGGGCGAGCGGCTCGCCAGGTTGCAGACGTCTGCCCAGGCGGCAGACGATGGCCTGGAGGCCAATCCTCATGTATTTGCGGCCAGTTCTGCTCATGTGGGCTGGCCGGCAGCCATGCCCGGAGGGGGGATCATCCATGGAACCCGTACAGTGGCCGTACCAGTTCACCGACAGCCTGAAGATCAGGGCCGGGACGAAAGAGACAGATGACTGAGATGCCCGGCTCGCCTCCGCCGGCGCGGCGCTTCCTCATGGTGCACGGCGTACAGCACCGTCGGCCGCAGCAGCACTGGCTGTGGTGGTTGACCGAGGCCCTGCGCCAGCGGGGTGAGCAGGTGCTCTATCCACAGTTCCCCGCGCCCGAGCAGCCGTCGGTGAGCGAATGGACCGATCTCCTGCACGCCGAACTGGCCCAACTCGGCGACCAGGAACGCGTCGTGGTGTGTCACTCCCTCGGCTGCGCCCTGTGGCTGCGCGCCGCCCAGACCCTGCCTGCCGACCTGCGCGTCAGCCGGGTGCTGCTGGTGTCCCCGCTCGGTGACCAGGCGTTCACCGTGGCCAACAGCAATGAAGAGTTCAAGCTCGAGCGCATCGGCCGTGAGCACCTCGCCGCCGCATCGGCCAAGCCGCCGCATGTGGTCGTCTCGGCGACCGATCCATACGCGCCCGCCAACCCACGCGAGTGGAGTGCCGCGCTCGGCCTGGACTGCGATGTCCTCCCCGCCGCCGGCCACATCACCCCCGCAGACGGATACGGCCCATGGCCGGCCGCACTCGCCTGGTGCCTACGCGAACAGACCCCCGTGTCAGCCGTCACCGGACCGTGAGCGCGGAAGAGTCCGTCGCCGGTGATCGCATGCGGATCGAACACGGACCTGGCAACGAACGGCGCGCACAGCCGGGGCAGGGCGTGACGGCGACGCGTACCAGCACCACCGCCGCAATCGGCGCGCTGCTGACCGCGACGCTGTTCTGGGCCGGGAACTACGTCGTCGGCGGTGCCGCCCTGTCCGCGATCCCACCGCTTGACCTCGTGGCGCTTTGATAGGCGATCGCCGTGGTACCGCTTTTTGTCCTCGCGCAGCTGGGCGAACGCCCCGACTGGCGAGTGGTCGCCCGCTCGTGGCCCCGTGTACTGCTCCCGGCCGTGTTCGGGTTCGTCGCCTACAACTATCTGCTGCACACGGCGTTGCAGTACACGGACGCGGTAAACGCTTCCCCAACGAGCTCGTGCATGGTTGGCGGTGCGACGCTGGATCGTGATCGCTGATCATGTTTGTGTGGTGGGGAACGGGGCTCGTGCAGCGATCATCAGCGACCGGAGGATCACGGGGCTGTCGGCCGATGTGATCGCCGAACTCGTCGCCGAGGTAGGTCGTTATGGCACGGACAACACCAGGCGGGACTGGAGTCCAGGCCACGGCAGCGGGCCGTTGGCGCCGGAGCAAAGCACAGGCTGGTCTTTGTCGACCGGCTCCTGGCCACGCTCGTCCACCTTCGCCACGGGGCCACTCACGACGTGCTGGCCTGCTGGTTCGACGTTGACCGCTCCACGATTACCCGGGCGATCGGCGAGGTGCGGCCCCTGCTCGCAGCCCGCGGCTGCACCATCGCGGCCGGCATCCGGCTCCGCACCCTCGCCGAGGTCATCGACCACCTCGGCGCCAGCGGACAGACCGGAATCATCGACGGCACCGAGATCCGGGTCCGCAGGCCCGCCGCCGGCCGCAAGGACCGGGAGAAGTTCATCCCCGGCAAGAACAAGCAGAACGCGGTCAAGGCCATGGTCCTCACCGACACCAGCGGCAGACTCCTGTTCTGCAGTCCAGCCCAGCCGGCCAGCTGTGCCGACATCACCCACGCCCGGGAGTTAGGCCTGGTCAAGCACCTGACTGGCGGGCCGGCCCTGGAGATCCTTGCCGACGCGAGAACTGGCGAGCCCTCGCTCGCCACCACGGCCGCCGTGACCACATGAGCGACACGATCCACGCCATCGCCGGACTGCTCTCACACCAGCAGACCGCCACTCGCAGGCCCAATGAGCCACAGTGACCACCGGGCCGACCTGCACTCTTCGACGCTTCACCGCCAACCGTGCACGAGCTCGTTAGTCTAGGAGCATCTTGGCTATGCCGCGATCGGCGGTGGCCGTCGGGCGGAGTGGCGATCGCGGCTTGCGGGTGACGCATGACAGCGTCTGTGCGTGAGATCGGACGGACGTGACCGCGTGATGCCTGTGTGGAACACCAGGTCAGGTGGGGGCGGGGAGTGGGTGATGCGTCGGCGGAGAGGGCGGAGGCGATCTCTTCGAGCCGAGGGGGCGACGGCGCACAGGAGCGCCTCCGCACCGCCGCGTGGAGCCCTCGGGGCGCGTTTGCCTAATACTCCAGCGGTAGATTGTGATCTTGACAACCGGACGGCTTGCCGGCGGTGGTAGTTCGTCGCGAATCAGCTGTAGGCAGGACCGGGGCCGAGGACGGGGTCAACGAGACGGGCAGCAATGGGGATCGGGCGGATGCTCAATCCGTGTCGGATCCAGTCCTCCAGGCGAGGCGGAGCTGCTCTGCGGAATCGGTGGCTTGGCGAAGGCCCGCCTGGTAGGCCGGTTCCCAGGCTGTGCGGTCGTTGAGGTCTGAGCCGAATGCGCGTATTGATGCCGGATCGGGCTCGATGGTCACCACTGTGTGCGCCGCGGCGACCGCCAGCTCCTGGTGGAGCAACTCGCGGGGAAACAGGTGCGCCTGCGGGTCGATCACGACGAGCGTGCGGGCTCCGGCCGCGAGTGCGGCGTTGGTTGCTGACCGCAGGGAGCCGTCCATGTATCGGCGGCCGTTGATGGTGATCGGTGGGTAGATGCCCGGGAAGGCCGTGCTTGCCGCCACGGCGGAGGGCAGGGGTGCGCCACTCGCGCGGTCGAAGACCTTCTGCTCGCCGGTCTCGGCGTCCATCGCGGTGATGAGCAGCTTCCGGTCCGGCCATTGGTCTGCGCCGGCTATGGCACGCATCCGGGTGATATGCGCCTGCTCGGGGCCGGTTTCGGCGGCGACCGCGATCTGGCCCACTCGGCGCCAGGCCTCGGCTGGGTCCGAGGCGGCACTGCCGAGCACGGCGAACGCCTCGCCCAGCCGGCGCCCGTCCACCTGGGGCGGGGTGCTGTTGGTGTCGGCGGGGCGTACTGGGGTGGCGAGTCGGTCGGGGTCCTGACCGGTGGCCAGTACTGCGCCGATGATCGCGCCAGTCGACGTGCCGACGATCAGATCGGCCTCGCTGAGATCCACTCTGCCGCGGCGCAGTCCGCAGGCCAGTCCGGCCATCCAGGCCGCACCGACGGGGCCTCCGGCGCCCAGTGCGAGTGCCCGGTCGAGTGTGCGCATGGCTGTCTCCTTCCCATTGTTGAAACGGTCGTACCATATACTGATGCAGGCTCAGGTCCGCAGTACCGAGAGGATGATCCGCCGTGGGGCGACCCCCAGATCCCGCCCGACGGGAGGCCAGGCTGGCGCGCGCGACCGACTACGTACTGGCACACGGCCTGGCCGGGTTGAGCCTGAGGCCGCTGGCCGCAGCCCTCGATACCAGCCCGCGGATGCTGCTCTACGACTTCGGTAGCAAGCAGGAGTTGGTATCTGCCGTCCTTGCCGAGGCCCGCCGCCGCGGTGCGACACGGCTGGCCGAGAACCTCCCGCCGGACGCAGGCTCTCCGCAGGAACACCTGCGCGGCATCTGGGCCTGGATCAGCGCACCTGAGCGCGCCCCGTACGTCCGGCTGATCTTCGAGGTGCACGCCGACGGCCTGGCTCGCCCCGAGAACTATCCGGACCAGGCTGAGGCGATCACGGGCTGGTTCGACACCCTCGGCGCCACGTTCCGCGACCTCACCACCGACCCTGACGACACCGTCACTCCCACGCTGGTCATGGCCGTGATCCGGGGCCTACTGTTTGACCTGACGACCACCAGCGACCGCCGCCGCACCGACCACGCCCTTGACCGCTTCTGCGAACTCCTCCGGCTTTGAATGAGCTTCTTCGAGTTGGCCACCGATCGGGTGATGGTCGTGAAGCGCAACGAACGAGGCCCCCGAGGTGTTGATCGAGATGTCTGACGTCTCAATCACGTTGCCCGGGGGCCTCGTTGGTCATCCATCCTGCCGCACTTGACCTGCCGCATGCGCTCGTGGAGTGGGTGGCCATGCTGGTTGTCACTCGTGAGGGCGACCGGCGCTGCAAGCTCCGTCCGTCCCAGCGGGCGATGGTGGCACTGGTGTACCTACGAGAGCACACCACTCTGGCGAAGATCGCCGCCGGGTTCGGGATCAGCGAGTCCACCGCCCACGCCTACACCCACGCGGTCGTCGACCTGCTCGCCGAACGAGCACCGGGTCTACTCAAGACGCTGCGCGAGCACGATCTCGACTTCATCCTGCTCGACGGAACCCTCGCCGAGTGCGACCGGGTCGGCGACGGCCGGGCCGACTACTCCCACAAACACCGGCGCCACGGCGTGAACATGCAGGTCGTCACCGACCCGGGCGGCCGGCTGCTGTGGCTCTCGCCCGCCCTGCCGGGCCGCACACACGACCTGACCGCCGCCCGCACCCACCGGATCATCCGGATCTGCGAGCGCCAGGGCGTTCCCGTCCTGGCCGACCTCGCCTACCAAGGCGCAGGACCGTGGCTGACGACCGGCATCAAACGCAAGCCACTCCAGGAACTCACTCTCACCGAAAAGACCCTCAACCGGGCGCTGGCCGCAGCACGAGCGCCCGTTGAACGCGGTGTCGCGATCCTGAAGTCCTGGCGGATCTTCCGCAGGTCCCGGTGCAGCCCCAACCGCATGACGTCAATCGTCAACGCCATCCTCACGCTGGAGCGGCAGCGCTGAAGATTCTTGGTGAGCGCTTCGTCTGGCGATAACCGCCACATGAAGCGCTCACGCGGAACCGAAACCCCTGGGGTCAGTCCTGATCTTGGCTGTACTGAGCCGCGTACCAACTGGAGTCGATGGCGGGGTTGCGCAGCGCCCCCCAGAATCGGTCGTCAGGTATCGGTGGCAGGGGCTGATTGCCCAAGTCAGCATGCAGATCCGCACGCCAGTCGAGAGTGAAGTGACTCCGGGTCTCCGCGCTCTCGCACACGGACCTGTACGGGGATCCCCAGATCCCGAGGGCTATCTTCTCCGCGGCCCACCTGCGAGTGACGTCTCGGCCGGTGTCGGCCTGTGCGAGCACCGCGCGGAGTCGCAAGGCGAGCGGGCCGGTCTGGTCAGGCTGCGGCAGGGCCACACCGCGCTCCCACGCGTCCAGGGCTGCCTTGACCTCCGGGTAGTTGTTCAGACCCGTTTCGACCGCCAGTCTGCGCAGCTGCTTCCGCGCGGCGTCGACCACCTGCTCATACGGCAGGACTGCGATCAGCGCACCGAGTTCCTCATGCCCGTCCAGGTGGCTCACGTGCAGGAGGTCGGTGGGGCTGTAGGACAGGTCCAGCTCTGGCAGCTGCTCATCCGGTGCGGGAAGCGGCTCGTCGGCACTGTACTGCGGCCTGGCAGGCGGACGCGCCTCCCAGAACAGCCGGCCGTTGAAGGTGACGACACCAGCCTCCTGGCCGCGCTCAAGCGTGCCGGCCAGTTCGGCCAGATACTCACCCAGCGAGTCGGCCTGCCCGAAACTGGTGCCGGTCTCGTCGAAGAACCGTCCGATCACACCGAAGGAGTCCCGCCCGGTACGGCAATCCATCAGAAGACCGTCCGACGTCGCGTCGTAAGAACTGAATTTTACGCAATCGTGAAGCCAGTAGCCCTCGGTCTCCCCGTCGTGGCCCTGGTCGATGCCGCGCATGAACCCGGTGTCCCCGAGGATTCCGCTCACTCCGAGCAGCCGGTCGCCCGTGCTGAAGCGGAAAGCCTCAGGTCCCTCCAGCGCCCCGTTGTGCCGGAGGAGTGAAGCGACCAGGTCCGGAGGAAAGGTGACCCCCAGTTCCTGTTGCGCTGCTGCGATCTCCTCGCTGCCTGCAGGCGGCCGAAGCGTGGCAAACGTGCGGGGCGCATGCTCGCGCAGCCACGCGTCGATGCGAGTCCATGAATCCTGGACCAGGTCTGATGTCATAGGGCCGACCTTAGAACCAGCGGCTGACAACAGCTTGATCGTCGCTCACCGGCCTTGCCGCCGGGTTGGCGTTCAGGCCGGCAAGCTTCGAGCGGCCCCTTGTCCCGGCTCACCAAGCTGCTGGCACCGGATGCTGCAGCCGCCCACTCGACACTGCAGCGTGCTCGGTCCCGATCACCCGATCGGTGGCCAACTCGAAGAAGCTCACTGTCGGCAGCTGCTTGTCGAAGACCCTATTGCCGGCCGGGGTGAGCCGTGGCCATGGTGAGCGGCCTTGCTGACGTCCATCCCGAGGAAGACGCTCACGCCGCCGACGTCGGCATCGTGCTCCCAACTGTTTCGGTGTGGTGCTGGCCAGGGAGTCGGAGCCGGCCTGGTGGCGAACTCCCGGCCGTGGATGCACTCGGTCTTGATCAGCATGATCGCGGTCGGGACGGCCATCGGGCCTTGGCGGAGTGCGCAGGCTGGTGGTCACGCCTAGCGTGGAAGGGGGGAACAGTGCAAGAGGCCCCCAAACGGTGTTGTGTTGCGTGCACTGCCGAAGGGTACCGACCTCAGCCCCCGAGGTCGGGTGCTCGCGCGCTTCGGCCGCGCTCACGCCGACCCATCCGACCGACGAAGCCTCGACGGCAGGGACGTTCCGATGGACATCGAAAACATGAAAGCCGCACAGCACATCACAGCCGGCCAGGCGGTCCGCACCACAGGATCACGCACCGTCACCCCTGCTATCAAGACGGAGGAGTTGCACACCAGTCCGTTCTTCGGGGTTGCGCTGGAAACAGTGGATCCCCCACACAACGTTAAAGTTCAAGTAAGTGGTCTTTTCACACTTCGCAGCCTGGGCCCCGATAGGTTCCGCCCCGATAGGTTCGGCGCGGTTGGCATCAACAGTTCGGGACAGCTCGTCCGCGCTACAAGTGAGGAATGCGTGAGCGCTCCGAACTGGATCGGCGACTGCGATGCTTCAGGCACGGTGACAATCCGCCCCCGCCGCGACACGCGCCTGAGCGTGCTCGACTTCGGAGCAGTGGGAAACGGCAAAACCGACGAAGAAGCCGACGACACAGACGCGATCCAAAGCGCCCTGGACTGCGCGATGCGATTCGCCACTACTGACGGCAGCGTCGTCTACCTCCCTCCGGGAGACTACCGTATTAAGAAGCCTCTCCGTATCTCGAACGGTTGCATTCTGGAGGGTGCCGGCCTTGCTTATCATGACGAAACCAGCCGCATACTCGCAGATGTCAAATCCGGAAATTTCAACCTCTCTGTCTCGACTAAAATCGGTGAAGTCGGCGGGGGGACAGCGCGGGAGACCGTTTATTGCGCAATTGCCCTGGTGGGCTATGGGGCCGGATTGGCCATGAGGCCCCCTCGCGGGCGGGCGGACTATGCCGTGCTTCGTCAGCTCGCCCTCCATTCGATCCCCGCTCAAGGGATGCCTGCCGCCACCCTCCAGGCCCCGCAGATGGATGGCATACGAGTTATGGCGACCGGCGCATGCATCGAGAGAATGAGCGTCGTCAGTTTCAGGCGCAACGGAATAGAGATATCCTCAAGTGAGGTCGCACCGGTGGTTAACGCCAGCCTCGTGCAGATACGTGATTGCCGCCTTACCAGCAATGGCCAAAATGGGCTCGACATCGGCAGCCTGGGCAACGACAACGCCAGTACCATACTAGTTACGAACGTCGATGCCTCATCAAATGGGCGTGATGGAATTTGCGACAATTCGCGCTTGGGGTGCACCTTCGTTTCGTGTCACACTGCAGCAAACAAACACCGAAACATCAGCTGTGAACGCCCGAGTAGTTCCACGTACTCCGTATACCTCGGCTGCTACGCCGAAATTGATGCACCAGCGGTATTCAAGGGGCCCATCGCTGTAGTCGGAGGGGACATGGACATCACCCCCGACTCAACGTACTGGGGCTTCGGCCCCGTCCGTGGAGGACATGGACCCTCTGCCCTGAAAGTGCTCAATAACTTTTCCAAAGTGCAATTGTATCGGGCCGTCTCCGGCGGGATCGACATCGACAAGGGCGAGCAGAAGACGGGCGGGATCCTAGACAACGGGATACCTTCCAAGGCGCAAGGATACCTATATGAAGCGCAGAATTCCGGGCGTACAGGCGGGGTTGAGCCTAATTGGAACACAACGAAAGAGAGCCTGACGCAAGATGGCACACCAAATGGCGGTGTGACATGGCTGTGCTTGGGTAAACTGGAGCCCAAGATCGTAACGTCCAACATTCTCGGAAGTGATGTGGATTCCACGATCATTCAGGATATTCAGTCTGTGACGATGGACGGCAAGTTGCAACCCGCGGGGGATTCCCTCTTCCGCACCCAAGTCCAGACAGATCCCCCGGCTATCAAGGGCAGGGTTGCAGCGTCCCTTATTAGTAAGTCATCTTTCCCTCCGACGTACTATCAAACCGCGTACGAGAACGGTCCGTTTCCCGGCGCGCTGATGCTTCCGGAAGCCTGGATTGGAAACTACGTCTACGGTGAGCGGCGAATCTGTGTTGTGACTGGCGGAAATCCCTACAATACCCGCGTGGGTAGCTGCAACTTCTACCGTCCGGGTGATCTGCTTGTCAACGCCTACAGAGATCCAACGGACCCAATCGAGATCGGGTGGACGGTAAAGGCTGCGTGTGGAAGGGGGTCAGCGGCTTCTCCCTGGGCTCCCGGGCAGCACTATCAGATTGGAGATATCGTCAAGCCGACGCCCGCCAATGACTTCGTGTATCTGCTGCACGCGTACAAACCCGGTGACCCGTTGGACCCGCACTTCAAGGTCTCCGGTCCAACTCAGCCGCTGTCCTGGAACCGGGACGTGCTCCAGCATGTTGAAGCGTTGACTGACGACAATCACCTAGAGTGGATGACACTCTATGACTTGGATGTTCCCGAAAACAGAAAGTACATTGAACCGATTCCACAGCGTGTGGCAGATCAGAAGAACTCGACCGCGGTGGACATTGACCACCTGAAGAATGATTTCAACGCACTTCTTGCCAAGCTGAGAGCGGCGCACCTGTTGGAAGGAGAATAAGCGGAGGCGGACGGGACTCATACCGGGGATGCCACACATCATCGACTCCGCCACTGAGTGAGCTGAGCGTGGTGAACGTTGATGACACAGCGGGCAGGTGGCACTTCGAAGGCGGCGGCTGTTCCAGCAGGACTCTTGTCGCCAACTATGCGAGCACATACACGTCGTGACGGTATGACACCGTGCAGGGACGCATGAGCGGCGGTTCGGCTTGCCGGACCTCCCGCACCTGTTAGCTCGTCAGGATGGTGCCGCAGTAAATACCGGATTTACTGCGGCAGGGCCTCTACCGTGATCACCACGACCTGCGGCGGGGTGTTCCGGCCACCGGGGTGAGGTGTACGCATTTACTGCGGCAGCGCTGAGTGGGGCGGGGCGAGCGTAACGATCGAACCAGTGACCGAACTCGGGGCCGGGGGCGTGCTTCGGTTGCCGCGCGCCCGGGTGGTGCCGCTGTCCGCCCCGCCGGCGTCGTACACCGCGGCGGTCGAGCGGTATCTCACCGGCGCGGGCATCGCGAAGTCCTCCGCGCGGATCTACCGGATCTCGCTGACGACGTGGGGGTGGATGTTCACCGGCGAACCCGCGCCGACCGGAGCCGCCCGCCGGGGCGCAAAGCCGCCCGTCTTCCTCGTCGCGGCGATCGACGACCCGGCGCTGCCGGAGGTGCTGGCCGAACCGGCGGCGGCGCGGGCGGACGAGATGGACGCCGGCACCGTCAACCGCGAGCTGTCCATCGCGCGCAAGGCGATCGGCTGGTGGCAGCGCCAGGGCTGGATTGAAGGCGATCCCACGATCGGCATCGAGCGGCGGCCGGCGCCGCCGGACCGCACCAAGGCCCTAGCGGAGAATCAGATCGCTGCCCTGTGGCGCCTGGACGTCTCACTGCGTGAGAAGACGTTCTGGAAGATGCTCTACGAGTCCGCCGCACGGGCCGACGAGGTCCTGTGCCTGAACGTGGAGGACCTGTACCCGCAGGACAAGCGCGGCAAGATCACCGCCAAGGGCGGCGCGACCGAGTGGATCCACTGGCAGTCCGGCACGGCCCAGCTCCTGCCCCGCCTGATCGCCGGCCGCATCCGCGGGCCCCTGTTCCTGACCGGTCGCAAGTCCCCAGTTGGAACCGCGACGCTGGACGTGTGCGAGGAGACCAGCCGGGCCCGGCTCTCCTACCGCCGGGGGGAGGAGATCTTCGAGGAGTCCACCCGGCTGCTGGCGAACCCGCTTGCCCGGCCCGAGGACGTCGAGGACCTGGCGGGATGGACATTGCACCAGCTCAGGCACAGTGCGTTGACGCGCGACGCGGAGAACGGCACGTCCACGCCGATGCTGCTGGCCCGCTCCCGCCACGCCTCCGTAAGGTCCCTGGAACGCTACGCTCGCCCCGGCGTCGACGCGGTCGCCCGGCGCGTCGCTGAGTGCGACCCCGCCGCCCGCCGTCGGGGTTGATCCCTACGGCACGTTTCTGGCGTATTCCGGCTGCCCTTGTACAACACGCTCACCGGCGGCCCGGTCGGCGACGGCAGCCCCGCCGCGGCCACCAACTCATCCTCACAATGCACGAGTTCGGCCCGATGCAGCGGCCAGCGCGGGTGGGTATTGGGCAGATACACCGGTCGGCCGAAGAAGGCGTTGTGCATGCCCCAACGGGCGGTCAGGAAGTGTTCGAGGGCAGTCGGCTCCTCGATCCGCTCGCCGACCCGCACCCCGATCCGGCAGCGTGCCCCGCGCGGCCCCGGCCAGCGCCGCCAACTGGTGTAGCTGATGGTGTCCGCGTCACGGCGGATCGCCATCCGGGCCCACATGTAGGGCATCCGGAAAGCACTGCGGGCGACGGCCACCGGCAGCAGCCGCGAGGCCTCCAGCGAGCGGAACACCACGCCACGTCGGCCGTGCCCGTCCACCGAGTAGAGCCGCACGTTGGTCTCGGGAGCCAGGACTGAGTGAGCAGCGTGTCCGCAACCACACGCACCGGATCCGGCGTTACCGGCTCCGCAGGAACAGGGGAAAGCGACATCACGTCAGCGTCGCGCACCCCTACAACCGCCGACCCAGGCACCCCGGTCGGCCCGTCGTAGCGCACGCGGCACCGCTCGGTTGTGCGCCCGGAGGCGTACACCGTCCGAACCGCAAAGCCCGGGACGAGACCGGGACCTCGGTAGGAAAGCCGACAGGCCGACAACTTCAAGTGAGACAACCCATTTCGAACGCTCGTGAGCGACAACGTCAGCTGAGACTGCACAGAAGCCCTGTCGCATCCGTCCTTGCCTCAGCCCACGTCATGGCCTCGACCATCGGCAAGATCAAATGAGACGGGGCGCTGATCACCCGCCTGCCTACTGAACGAGGGCGCCGTAACGTTTCAGCACCCGGGCCGTTGGGCTCGATGCTGCACCGAGCCATCCCCCGGCTCCCCCGCGGTGCCGGGCCCCCACTTCCTCCCCGGGAACCCAGCACCCACTTCCAGGAAGGCCCCCCGCCCCACTCCGGCCGCGTACACCAGCTCCACCGCGCAGCACGCTCCCGGCGGCCGAGGGATGAAGCCTTCTCTTGGAGATTCTTCCGGAACATCAGGGGCTTCTCCGTCTTGTGGACAGGAAAGCAACCCATGTGGGCGCTCTTCGTCCATGCCGCCACAAGACGGGGCTCTCGGCGTGGCCTGCCGAAGCCAGCCGACATGGTCCCTTGTCGGCAACCTCCCGATACGGCACAGGCCGTCCGTGCCTACCGGACCGGAGCAACTCCACTGGTCCGCAGACGGTCTCCGGATCAGCATCGGGTCCACGTCGATTCAGTGGATCCGGAGCAGGCTCCAGACGCCGGCGTGGTCGGAGGGCCACAGTCCCGAAGGGGTGCGGTCGGCCTGCTCGGCGCCGACCCGGTGGGTCGACACAGCCTTGATCCCGTTACGGAAGACCACGTAGTCGATGCGCTGGCTGAGGGTGGATGCGATGTTGCGGAGGTCGGCGGCCTGGCAGCAGGTGAATCCGGGGTCCTTGCGGTGCCGGGCGGTCCAGGCGTCGCTGAACCCGGCGGCCAGGAGCTGTCCGTAGGTCGGCGTGTCGGTCCTGCCGGGTACGGCGCCCACGCCTCCGGCAGCCGAGTTGAGGTCGCCGAGCAGCACCGTGGGCAGTGTCGTGTCGAGCGGGCCGGCGAGGAGTTCAGCGGCCTGGGCCTGCTGAACGGCGGGGCTGAGGGGCTCCAGGTGGGTGTTGACCACCCGGGTGGTGCGGCCGCGTACGGTGGCGTCGACCGCGGCCCAGCCCTGCGGAACAGCAATGGGGCCGAGGACGGGGTTGTTGAGCGTCACGCGGGCCGTGAACTGCTGCGCTTGGGCGTGGCCGACCTGAAACACCTTGGCGGGCAGGTCGGTGCGGGCCAGAAGTACGTCGCGGTCGGTGAGGCGGATGTCCTGAAGGCCGCTGGGTGTGGACTGGGGGCTTCGTGGTCGCCGGTGGTGGCGGTGGCCACGGCGGCGTAGTGCTTGCCGCGCAGAGCGAGCTCGTCGATCAGGATCTGCAGGAAGTCGTACTCGACGTGGGTGGCGCTGCCCGGCTGGGCCGGTGTCTGGCTGCGCCACAGCACGGCCTCCTGCAGGCCCACGAGGTGCGGGTCGGCCCCGGCGATCTCGTCGGCGAGTGCCTTGGCGCGCTCCGAGAAGTTCGTGGCACGGACGCCCGCGAACGCTGTGGTCACGGCGGCGACGAGGGCCTGTGGACTGCCTGCCGTGAAGACTGGTGTGAGGTCGGCTCCCAGATAGAGGTTGCGGGTCATCACCTTGAGGGAAGCAGGTGGGTTCTCGGCCGCCGCCGAGGCCGAGGCCGGAGGCCCGGACATCAATAGCAGCAGGGCGCAGGAGACCGCTGTTCGCCAACCACGAATCATGATCGAGCAGGCCTTTCGTCAGGAGAGCGATCCCCCCTCTCCAGCGAAATCTAAGGTCGTCGGCAGGGACCGTCGATCGGTGGTGGGCCACCCGGCCCACCCGGCCCGATTGGTCCCCAGCGGAGGATGGCGGACGCGGTGACCACCGCTCTGGAGCGGCCCGCCGCGCGCAGATGTCGGTGTACGGGACAGGGGTGGGTACGTCGCCCCCATGGCTGACTTTTTGATCGTGATCACGACGTGGACGACCAGGACGCCGTGCGGAAGCTGTCGCGATGGGCCGTAGCGGTGAACACTCGAGCTTGTGGATCTGATCCTCCGTTTGGCATGGCATTCCGGCAGCCCCGGCGGCCCGGAGCCTCACACGCACCGAGGCGGCGCGCGGTGTTCGGCAAGGCGCCATGCCGTGCGTTTCCGCAGTTCAGGTCAGTGCTGGATGACCGGCACCCGCCGCCCAGGCGCACGCCAGGTCGCTGTCCGTCTGGGCCTGACGGAGGGCACAGTCCGTGCTGCGATGTGCCGGTTTGTGTCCGTGCCCGACCTGCGCTCCTGCCGCCCCATGCCAGCGTCCCCACCCCAAAGCACCGCCCCATATCAGTGAGCCGAACCCGAGTACCGCCTCCACCAGCACAGCAACAGTCCCTGACGCCATGTCACTGACATCAACCACTGACATGAAAGCGGCACATCGCATACAGCCGTCGCTGATGATCGGCGAAGCGCCCGACGAGGGTGAGGAGGAGAACCGGCTGCTGCTCCGGTTCGCGTGGACGCTCCACCCAGTACAAAGGCCGCACCCCCGGCACCAAAGGCCGCATGCCGCAGCGCACCACGCCGGACGCGCGAGTGCCCCAAGTCGCCGCCGCCCTCGGGCGCAGACGCACCTGAGGGCCCCTCCGTAGTCTTGGAGGGGCCCTCACCTGCCCAGGCGCGGATAGGACCCGGCGGCCTGCCGCTTTCTGGCTTCGCACAGCGCGTTCACAAGGGGCTACGCGAGGTCATCGGAGTCGAGACCCTCGGCGTCAACCTTGCTCAGACAGGCATCGATGGCCTCACGCAGGACGTCGGGCTGTCTCGTCATCGTTCATGCACCCGAGTCCGCCCCAAGCCGAGGCTCTCTTCCGGATCATGCCGAGGTCCTCGGAGCCGATCCCCGCCCGTACCCGGAGGGGGATCGGGGTGCGGTCCGGGGCAGCTCAGGGTGATCACCGACGACCAACGGGCGCTGCCGGGGCGATGGTTGTTCCCGGCGCGGGTACCGCGCTGACCCGAGCGCCCACCTCGTTCCCAGGAGCCACCGATGACCACTCGTCCCCGCGCCGCCCGCCGTCTCGCCGTCACCTGCGTGGCGCTGACGGCACTCGCCACCGCTCTTGCCGCCCCCATGGCCACGGCCGCGCCCAGCGTGCTCGCGTCCCATCACTTTCCCGACACCCGCGACGCGGCCGCGGTGAGGACGCTGCTGGCCACGCTGCCCGACGGGGTGACGGACGCGGCCCTGGTACGGGTGGCCAGCCAGGGCATGCGCACCCCTTACACCGGAGTGGCCGGGCCAGTGGAGGCGGGCGCACGATTCCCGGTGGGCAGCTTGACCAAGATCTTCACCGACGCCCTCGTGCTCCAGCTGGTCGCCGAGCACCGGATCGGCATCGACGAGCCGATCCGCCGCCACCTGCCCGAGCTGATCCCGGCCAGCTACGCCAGCGTGACGGTACGCCAGCTCCTGGACCACACCAGCGACCTGCCCCGTCCGGTCCGGGCTCCGCTCGACCCGCACGGAGTGGTGGCCGCCTCCTTCGAAGCGGACGCCGCAGCCCGCCCCGGCCGTACCCCGGCCCCAGGAACCGTCCAGCAGTACAACGGGTTGAACAGCTTCGTCGCCGGGCTGCTCGTGGAGCAGGTCACCGGCCGCCCCTTCGCCCGTGAGCTGGACCGGCGGCTCCTGCGCCCGCTGAACCTGCGCAGCACAGCGCTCTCCGACGACCCGTCGATCGCCTGGGCCTGGGCGGAAGGCGGGCTGACGTCCTCAGCAGCCGACCTCGACACGTTCCTGCGGGCCCTGTTGGATGGGCGGCTCCTCCCTCCGGCCCAGCAGCGGCACCTTTTCGAAGTACCCGCTGTACCCAGTGGCCCCGAGAACACCAGCTGCCCCACACCCGCGGCCTGCTTCAGCGCCGGCGGGCTGATGGGAATCGAACTAAACGGCACCAAGGTCTGGGGCAAGACCGGCTCCAGCGGCGGCTGGACCAGCGGAGTCTTCGCGAGCACCGAACAACACCGCCGGATGGCCTACACCCTGCGACCCGCCACCCTGGCCACCCCCGCACAGCAGCGCACCCGTGTCGAGGCAGTGGTCAAGGCGGCCATCACCGACTAGGCCGTTTCTTACCGATCATCTGATCGTTGGTTGATGTGTGTCGTTGGCTGACGCGCAGTGGGCGCGGATCGAGCCCTTGCTGCCGGACCGAACGCCTCGGCGGGGTGGGCGGTGGCGTGATCACCGGCAGGTGATCGACGCGACCGCGTTCAAATACCGCACCGGGACACCGCGGATGGACCTGCCCGAGCAGTTCGGGTCCGGGAAGGGCGCCACAGCAGGCTACGGATGTGGGCCATCGACGGCACCTGGCGACGCGTCTTCGCCGCCCTGCTGGCCCAGGCCGACACGGAGGAGAACCTCGACTGGGTTGTCGCCGTCGACTCCACGATCGTCCGTGCCCACCAGCACGCTGTCGGGGCCCGTCAAAGGGGGCTCCGGCCGGCGAGCCGGCCGACCATGCCCTCGGACGGTCCCGCGGCGGGCTGACCGCGAAGATCCGCCTCGCCGCCGACGGCCGCTGCCGCCCGCTCGCGTTTGTCCTCACTCCCGGCCAGGCCGGTGACGCACCCGTGTTCGCCCAAGTCATGGCGTCGATCCGGGTGACGAGACCGAAGGGCAGGCCGCGAACCCGCGCCGTGGCCGTGCTGGCCGACAAGGCGTATTCGTCCCGCGCGATCCGCGAGCACCTGCGTAAACGCAGGATCCGAGCCGTTATCCCGCAGCCGGCCGACCAGATCGCCAACCGCAGACGACTCGGCAGCAAAGGCGGACAGCCGCCGGCCTTCGACAAGACCGCCTACAAGCAGCGGAACACCGTCGAACGCTGCATCAACAAGTTCAAACAGTGGCGCGGACTCGCCACTCGCTACGACAAGACCGCCACCGTCTACCAGGCTGCGCTCCACCTCGCGGCCATCCACATCTGGGCCGCGAGGTGATCGCTAAGAAACAGCCTAGCTCGGGACCGTCATGCGGTACGTGACACAAACCCATTCATCGGCCCGCCACGCCCACCTGAAGCACCCTTCTTCTTCAGGCGGCCCCTCATGCTCACGGGGCGACCGGGCGACGTACTCAACTACCCCACTGATATACCCAATAGAGTAGTCTTTTGCGACATCTGGATACTTTTCGAACACCGCCTGAATATCATTGAAAAAGGCAGTGTCGTGAATCGGTCCGATCTTCGGCTTCGCCTTCATGGATGCTCCAGAACGCCGGTGCTTGCCTGACCCCAACTGAGCAATCACTCCACCACGATGCCCACGTGATTGCTACCGCCACCGGAGTGGAACGGGCAAAGCCGTCGTCCCAATCGATACCGTGCGGGCCTGCCTCCCCCAGTCCGCGGGTTCAAACCCCTCCGACTCCGCAACCACCCCCTGGAAGACCCGAACAGCTTCAGCACCCCCACCGACCAGGCAAGGGCCAGTGCTTCAAAAGCACAGCCGGATCGACTTTTGAATGCCTGCTGCGCCGCGTCCCGGTTGAACAGGCCGACTCATCCCAGTGACACCGACCGCATCGCATCGCACTGTCCCCGAACCACGCACGCTGGCCTGACCTGCACAAACCAAGCCCGTCGCATGAGGACACCTTTGCGGCCCCATGGCGCGTGCGCGGCCTCCAAGGCCTCCGCCACCTGCCGGCCGATCCGCGCCACCTGGTCCGGTCCGAAGCGGTCTCCGGCAGCCAGCGCCCGCGCCAGGGACCGTCCGGGGACCAGGTCCATCACCGTCCACGGGCTCCCGTCGTCGTCCTCGACCACGGCGTGGACGGTCACGACGTTCGGTTGGGTCCGCAGCGCGGCGGCGTGGCGCGACTCCTTGACCGCGTATGCAAGGGCTACCCGCCGTTCCTCCGGAGTGGCATAGGGGTCCAACACCCGGCGCTTGGCCGCGACATAGACCAGGAGCGTAGTAGGACTGCCTGCCCGGACTACAGCTGGGCAATGCGCGACCTCACCAAGATGCGGGAGCGGGCCCGCCGGATCGGTTACGAGGACGGCGCCGCCGTCCACTGCCTCGGCACCGGCCAGTACCTGCCCTACCAGCCCTCCCACCACCAGCTCGGCACCGGCCACTCCCTCGGCTCTCTGCCAGCCGGGGGCCTCGAAATGCATTTAGAAGAACTGGCCGAGGGCGTCGTGCCACGTGCCGATAGCCTGAGCCAGCTGCGACGATGTGCCGGCTGCGGCAGATATCGCGGCCAGGGCAGCCCTGGCGCGGCTGAGCCTGCGGGGCTCCTCCGGTGCGGCCGCGGCGTCGGCGACATCCGCGACGTGATCGAGAAGTTGAGCGCGTAGATCCTCAGCGAGCCCGGGGTCGCGCTGAACGGCTTCAGCCAGAGCGCGGATGGCCTCGGCGACACCGGTTTCCCCGCGGTCTGCGACAGCTTGGATGGTGGCGCCGATGTTGGTGACCGTGTTGGCCACGGAGATGCTGCTGTGGTTCACCTGGCTGTGGATGGCACCCACGTTCCCGTAGACGGTGACCGGGTCGCGGCGCCGCCCCTGCCCGGATGCCTCTGCGTAGTCCGGCATAAGATCCCGCACCTCCGCCAAGTAGTTGACTGCAATTGCGATGAAAGCTGCATAAATCGGGAGATGCTGATCCCCGACGATTTTCCGGTAGTCCGCAGCGAACTGAGTCGGTTGGAGGGCCGCGTCGCTGATTCTCTCAAGGCATTTGAATCCCCGGTTCACCTTCACATAATGGGCGCCGACCTCGGCCGTGAGGAATGAGCTAAGGCATTCTTGGAACCGTGCGTCCAGCCCTGGGCTCGTCGGCCACCTGCCTGACAGGCACGCCTGGCGGCAACTGAGGCCTTCATTGATGAGCCTGCCCAGCTCCTGGGAGGCAGTAGACACGCACCGTGCGCTGCTGTGCGCGGCTGCCGACGACCTCGTACCGCGGCCGCGCCGGCGCCAGCGCGGCGACAGGTACGGCCGCAGCCACGCGCTGACTTCCCGTCACCGGCCGAGGGCGACTGTCTGGGGGCCCCGGCCGGCGAGCCGAGCAACCATGCCCTCGGGCGGTCCCGCGGCGGACTGACCACCAAGATCCACCTCGCAGCCGACGGCCGCTGCCGACCACTCGCATTCGTCATCACGCCCGGGCAGGCCGGTGACGCACCAGCATTCGAGCAGGTCATGGCCCGATTACGGGTGCCCCGGCCGATCGGCCGCCCCAGGGTCACGCCGGACGAGCTCCTGGCGGACAAGGCCTATTCGTCCCGGGCGACCCGCCGCCACCGGCGGCGGCGCGGGATCCGAGCGGTGATCCCGCAGCCGGCCGACCAGGCCGCCAACCGCAAGCGGCTCGGCCGGCGCGGCGGTCGGCCGCCTGCGTTCGACCGGGAGGCCTACAGCAGCGGAACACGGTCGAACGCTGCATCAACAAGCCCAAGCAGTGGCGTGGCCTGGCCACTCGCTACGACAAGACCGCCACCATCTTTCCTCGCCGGACTCCACTTCGCCGCCATCTTCATCTGGTCAGCGAGGTGATCCGAAAAGATGGCCTACTCGTTCCGCCAGTTGACGAAGGACACCTCGTCCTGCAGGACAATGTTGATCTTTCCTTCTCGAAACACCGCGTCGCCCAGGAGCCGATGAAGGAACTCGGCCATACCAAGAGGGAACAACTGCATGTCGTCGGTGCACCTCCCGTACATCAGGACCGGCCATCGATCCGGGTCGTCGTCCGTAGTCACCCAGCAGTAGATGTCCGCGCCCGACGTCACGCCCCACGCCACGATGGACTCGGGGTCCACGTCGAAGTCGGCCTCGTCGCGGCACATCTCCCAGGCCTCGCGGGCGATCTCCGTCTCGTCCTGCAGACCGGGGCCTGCCGTGTAGGGGTACCCGTCGGCCCGCAGTGAAGGCAGCAGGATGCTGATCCCGTCGCTGATCACCCCCGATCCGTACACCTCCATGAAGCGGACGTAGTCCGAGGGGAACCGGGTCCCCCAGGCTGCCTCGACCTCGCGCCAGTCGACCTGCTCGTCGACCCCGCCAGTCACCGGCATGAGCTCGGCAAGTGCCGCCACCGCGTCCATCCCGCGCACGTCCCACCCTTCGTCCCGCCGCCCACACTGCGCAGCACGTCTTCTCCGAGGGCCAACCTGCGATGACCGGCTCTACAGCGAGTCCCTGGGCGCCGCCTCCCGAGCCCTGCCGGATCCGAAGGAAACGCCCTAGGGGCTGTCGGCGGATCATCTCGGGCTGGTACAGGCACGCCCAGAACGGCTGAGCTGCCGTGGGCCGCAGCAGTCACTCGAACGACGGCCACCGGTCGACGGCCCACTCCCGCCAGACGACCCACCCGGGCGGCGGGCTGGCGTCCCCGCGGGCCTCCAGCTCCGCCGCGTCGGGCTCCTCGAAATGCGCGCGCCCGTGCAGGATGTCGGCCTCGGACATCGGCAACGTCTCCTCGGGGGTGGTCGCCCAGCGGTTGGCGATCCGGGCGCGTTGGGTCTCCTCGTCCACCGGCAGGTAGACCATGCGGAAGCACGCCCCCTCGGCCTCCACGAGCCAGCGGATCGCGGACCGTTCGTCCCGTGACCAGCAGCCGTAGTCCACGACGACGTTGGTGCCCAGTCTGACCGCCTCCAGGGCGAGCCAGAGCATGCGCCCCTCCAGCACGTCGCGCTTCCCGTCCGCCTCCGCCTCGCCGAACAGGGGGATCATCCAGTCGTCGGGCGTCAGGCGCAGCGCGCCGTGCTCTGCGGCGAGCTGCCGAGCCCGTGTGGTCTTTCCGGCCCCTGGGAGGCCGACCATCAGGAACAACGTGGTCACCCGCAGATCGTGGCAGGGAAGCGAATCAGGCAGCCACCGTTTTATCCGCCCGATCACGGCCTGAGCCACAGTCGGAGGGATGCCCCGGTGGCAGTGCCGCGGAAGACGTGGGGGCGCTTGTCGTAGCGCGTAGGTGCGGCGCGGAAGTGCTTGAGCCGGTTGATCGTGCGCTCGACCTCGTTGCGGCGCTTGTGTCTCTCCTTGTCAAAGCCCGCTGGCCGGCCTCCTCGGCTTCCTCGGCGCCTGCGGTTGGCTCGCTGGTCCTTCGGTTCCGGGATGGTGTGTTTGATCTGGCGTCTGCGTAGGTAACGGCGATACGGCGTGCCCTGTATGCCTTATCGCCGCCCAAGTGGTCGGGACGAGTGCGTGGATGCCCACCGCCGAGGCGCTTTACCCGGATGCGTTCGAGGACTGGGGTCAGATGCGGGCTGTCGCCCCACTGACCAGGAGTGATCAGCAGCGACAGAGGGCGGAGACCGCCTTCCCCGGCAAGGTGGATCTTGGAGGTCAGGCCGCCCCGCGAACGGCCGAGTCCTTCGTCGGGGCGGTGCTGCCGAGGTGTTGATCTGCGCTTGGGAACTCGCGGCGTCCTGCGCGGAGCTCCGGCAGCGTGCTGATGGGCTCGGCACGAGGTGGAGTCCACGCTCACCATGCTCCAGTCGATCTGGCCCCGGGCGTCGGCATCGGCCTGGCCGGCTTGCACGATCCGATCCCGGGTGCCGTCCGCCGACCACCGACGGTGACGCTCATAGGCGGTTTTCCAGCTCCCGAACCGGTTCGGCAGATCCCGCCAAGGGACTCCTGTGCGGATCCGGAACAAGATCCCGTTGATCACTGTTCGGTGGTCACTCCAACGCCCGCCCCGGCCTGCGGACTTCGGCAGATGGGGCGCAAGTCGCGCCCACTCGTCATGCGTCAGATCGCCCCGCCCCACAAACCGAACAATGACCCTCCCACGAGGCGACCGTCACATGGTCCGCCGGACAGGACCTAGTCCTGGAAGAGTACTTCCGGATTGTTCGGCGAGGGGCCGTCCAGCAGCGGACGGTGGATCCCCTTCAACGTCTGGTCGAGGAACGCTGTCACGTACTCACGCGTGATCACGATTCCACGTTCGGGGTCGAGGGGCGGCGTCGGGAACCCGGCCTCCTCCTCGAGCAGGTCCACGTCGGTGAAGCTGGGGTGGTTGGCGCCGGTGACCGCCAGCCACTTCTTGTAGCCGCCGAGGGCGGCCCAGGCCTGCCCCCAGTTGTCGCCACCGCCGGCCGAGTGGTAGGCGGCCGCACCCAGCATGAGGAACGGCCGGTTGATCTGGCCGGGCATCGGGGCCGGATGGAAGGAGCCGTCCATGTTCACTCCGGCCCGTACTCGCGGATCGGCGATCATCGTGGTGGCGGCCGACGCTCCGCCGATGGAGTGTCCCGCCATCCCGATCTCGTGCTTGTCGATGAGGTGTGCCAGGCGCCACGCGGTATTGCCGTGCGTCAACTGGTCGATCACGAAGGACACGTCCAACGCGCGGCTGGCGGGGACGGAGTCGATCCGCGTCGGGTCATCGCAGATCGCGCACGGCGGCGTCTGGCCGTTCTCCAGCGTTTCGCCGCTGTCCTCGTAGGTGTGGCCGACGAGCGCGACGACGTAGCCGTGACTGGCCAGGTCGGTCGCGAGCGAGGTGAGCACCATGCGCGGGTCCCCGAACCCGGGTGAGAGGACCACCAGCGGATACTTGCCGCGCTGCGGCCGCGCGCCGTCGAAGGCGTGAGTGGTGATGCTGGAAAGACTCTGTGGGGTGATGCCGGAGCTCGCCGGTATCTTCCCGTGCTGGATGTGTCCGGCTGCCTCGGCGAGGGTCATGTAAGGGGCCGGAGTCCCGGTCCCGGGGACGGCCGGGTAGACCATCGTGACGGCCAGTTGGCGGGGGCCGGATGACGGCACCCACGGGTCAGGCCGGTGCGCGTCGGTGAGGTGGATGACGTCCTCGCCGGCGGCGTAGGGGCCGGTCGGCGCGGGGAGCGTGCCTTGGAAGGTCCGCGTGGGCGCGGTGGCCGTGGCCGGTGCGGTGTCGAACGCGTGCGTGGCCACCGGTGTGGTCGTGGCGGCGAACCCGGCGCCGGTTCCGGTGACGAGGGACGCGAGCGCCAGCACCGCGACAGCGCTGATACGGCGATTGAGTTTCATGGGATCGACGCTAGGTTCCGCAGCTCCGTATCGAATCGGCCCACGGATGCAAACATTCTGGTGTCGTTCGTAGCCCCCGCGAGGTACCGGAGTCATCCGCCGGGGTTATGTCGTGCGGCGCGGGGTTCCCTTCGCCGGAATCGTCGAGCGCCACCTTCGTCTTGGCTTACGACCAACACGACGCCAAGCCCTACCGCTGGGCCTACGACGGCAGCCCACTCAAAGCCGCATGAACCCCCGAAGGATCATCGCGGCGCTGCACTAGGAACGGACCACGATCCACCGCGTCGGCCGACGGATGTCACCTCTTCCCAGGCCATCGGCCCGGGGGCGTATCAGGCGTACATCCCCGGGGCGACGCGCAGAGCCGACGCGCCTGAATACGATCTCTGTATGGAACAGCTTCTCCAGCGTCTCTCGACGTCGAAGCGCGTGACCTGGCTGATGTCACAGGCCGTGGTGCTGGCCACCGCCTGCTTGTACGCGCTGGTTCTCGCCTTGACGATGCTGCCCACTGATTGGGCGCACTACGAAGGCCTGTTCCGGTTCCCCGACCTCGAGCCCTTCCAGATGCTCGGTCTCTGCGTCGTGCTCGCCCTGCCGGTTCTGCTGGTGCGCCGTCTGCCGGCGGCGGTCTTCGCGGCGGTCCTGGGCGAAGCAGTCCTCGGCGATGCCTTCGGCGCGCGGCCCTTGATCGTGTTCGTGCTGCTCGTCGGCTTGGGCGGGTACCTCGCCGTCCGGCGGCCCAAGGCTGCCGCCGTCGGCTCCGTCGCGGCCGTCGCGGCCGCGTTCCTCAACGACATCCACATCAGCGGGCAGAACGTCGGCGACGCGGCCCAGTGGGCCGGGCAGTTCGCGTTGTGGTTCGCGGTCGCGTGGGTCTTCGGGGGGGTGTATCGCAAACGCCGTGAATACCGCGAAGCCCTGCAGGAGCAGACCGCGGCCCGCGTCGTCATGGCCGAGCGGCTGCGGATCGCCCGCGAGCTGCACGACAGCGTCGCGCACAGCATCGGGATCATCACGGTGCTGTCGGGAGCGGCGGCGCGGGTCGTTCAGACCAAGCCCGAGCAGACGCGGCAGGCGCTGTGCGGCATCGAGACCACCAGCCGGGAGACGCTGCTCGAGCTGCAGCGCATGCTCGGGGCGCTCCGCCGCGCCGAACCCGACGACGCCATGCCGCAGGCCGCTCCGCTGGCGCCGGCCGGCAGCCTGGCCGACGTCCCGCAGCTCGCCGAACGCACGGCCGGCGCCGGAGTGCGGGTTCATGTGACCTGGCGGGGCGAGCGGCGTTCGCTGCCGCCGGAGATCGAACTGTCGGCGTTCCGGATCATCCAGGAGTCGGTGACGAACGTGGTGCGGCATTCCGGGGCGCGGACGTGCCGGGTCGCGGTCGGTTACGAGCCGGAAGGAGTGACGATCGAGGTGGTGGACGACGGGGACGACGGTCGCGGCGGGCCCGGCCGTCCGAGGCACTCCGCGGCCGGCGGGAGCGGCTTCGGCCTGCTCGGCATGCGCGAGCGGGTGACGTTGCTGTCCGGCCAGTTCAGCGCCGACCGGCGTCCGGAGGGCGGATTCCGCGTGACGGCGAGGCTCCCGGCATGAGCGTGCGGGTGCTGCTGGTCGACGACCAGCCGCTGATGCGGCTCGGGCTCGCGATGCTGATCGGCGACACCGACGACCTGGAGGTGGTCGGCCAGGCCGGCGACGGCCGCGAGGCGGTGCGCCTGGTGCGTGAACTGCGGCCGGACGTCGTGGTGATGGACATCCGGATGCCGGGCATGGACGGGATCGAGGCGACCCGACAGGCGGCCGCCGAGCCGGACCCGCCCAAGGTCTTGGTGCTGACGACCTTCGACCACGACGAGTACGTCTACGGCGCACTGCGCGCCGGGGCCAGCGGATTCCTGCTCAAGAGCATGGCCCTGGACGCGATCCTGGAAGCGATCCGCGTGGTGGCCGCGGGTGACGCGCTGATCGCACCGAGCGTGACCCGACGGCTGATCGCGGACTTCGCCGGAACGTCCGGCCCCGCGGCCCCCGAACCGGACGCCGGGCCCGCCGCGGACTCGAGTCCCATCGCGGGGATCACCGACCGGGAGCGCGAGGTGCTGGCACTGGTCGGACAGGGACTGTCGAACACTGAGATAGCCGAGCGGCTGGTGATCAGCGCGGCGACCGCGAAGACCCATGTCGCGCGTCTGTTCGCCAAGCTCGAGGCTCGGGACCGCGTCCACCTGGCGATCACCGCCTTCGAAACCGGACTCGTGCCGCGTAGACGGTAGGGGCAGGATCAGAAGAACGATCGCGACCACGAGTCCACCGCGTTCCAGATGCGCCGGCACACCCCTGGTCGCAACAGGATTGGGCTTCGGGGAGTATCTGTCGCTCGCGCCGACGCCGCCGGAGGCCCGGGTGGGCGGCCGGTCGGTGCTGCTGATCCCGGCCCGTGCCGCCGACCTCGGTCCGGACGCGCTGCCGGCGGACCACCAACGGCTGCTGACGATCGTGCGCGACGCGGCCCCCAGCCGCAGGCGCCCGGTGGGCCGGCGGCCACAAGCAGGACAGATCGGCCGGGCACGGCCAGGTGCTCGGCCGATCCCGAGTTGGCCGTGGCTTCAGCGGACCCTTTCCACTGGAAACGCCGCCGCGTAATCCCTGCCGTTCAGAGCCTTCTGCTCCGCCGAGGATCAGCCCATGTCTTCTTGGCGGGGACCGTCCCCGCGTGTACGGGGGGGGCACCGCGTCATCCCCTGATGATGAAGAAGAGTGCAATCATGACCTGGAGGATCGCCGTGATCACAGCCACGTGTACCTGAACCCTCCTGGGCTCCCACGGCGGGAAAGACGACCTCTTCTGGGCTGCCCTTGGGCTGCCCTTCGTCGTTTGGCATCCCGCGCCGCGATCCGCCGCCGACGCGCCTGCTCCCACCGTTCGGCGCACTCCCCCTCAAGGCAGTTGCCACCGATCGCTCGCGCGATCAGCACCGCGGTGTCATGGCGCGGCAGTTCCCTGCCCTTAAACGCGGCCGAGACCTATTCCATCCGCCGTGCTCCGACAGAGCACCAACGTTGCTTCCGACCTCCCTGCCGACGCGAGGGTAAACCGGACGTTGTGGAGTCCGGCATGACCAACACTGCGTGCTCCCCGCCGGCGCGGGGGTGGACCGCCGTTCCGGGGCCTGCTCGGCCCGTTCGCCCCGCGCGGACGGTGTCGTCCGGCATGGTCCGGTTCGCCGGCCGCGGGCCCTGGCGCTCCATGCACATCGAGACCGGGGCGGAGACCATGACCGCGATGGCGGGCATGCCGAACGACACCGCGAGCGCGGCGGCGGCCGCGGCGGGGTGCGCTGCCCTGCCCCCACGACGACGAATGCACCGGCTACGCCTGGGCGCCCGCGTACAGCGTCACCTGCCTGGGCCGCACACTGGCCGGTGAGCTGGACGACAGCGAGGACATCGTCTGCACCGTCCACGGCCCCAACACCGGCCGCGACCAGGACGACGTTCTCGCGGAGGCAATGTGACCCACTCCGATCAGCCCGTCCCGTCCGGGCCTGACCCCCAGCCCGAGGAAGCGCCCGAGGGAACGCTCCTCGTACTGGCCGGCCTCGCCATTAAGCTGGCCGCCCAGTCCCGGACGTTCGCCGCCGGGCTCCTGCTGTCTGGGGCCGTCACTGAGCCGGCCGCCGGTCTCTCCCGTCTCGCCGCCGAGCTCGCCGCCGCCGCGGCCCGCCTCGACGAGCTCCGTGCCGCTGCTGGTGACGAACAGCGAGCCGCGCCGCCGCCGGCCCGTACCCCCACCCGCTCACAGCGGCCGCACTCCCGGCCGGTGATGTCTGGTGGACCGGCTGCGGGGAGTGCCGCATCCCCGTCCAGGGCGGCGCGGCCAGCCTCGCCGCGCACCGCCGAACCGTCCACGACCCGCGCCGAGAGTACGGCGACCGCCGCACCCCCATCACGATCCGGCTCGACCTCGACTTCTGATCCGACGCCGAAGGAGACCCGCTCATGCCCATGTCCGCGACCGCGAAGACGTACTACGCCGCCCACACCCAGGCCCTGCGCGACCACGGTGCGATGAACGCCGCCCGCTACTGGCCGCGCCAGGCCCTGCAGTACACCACCGTCAACGGCAACCGGTTCCTCCCGTTCCCGTCCCGGCTGCCCATCCGGTCCGTGGCCCCGGCCGTCCGCTCCGCCCTCAAGAAGCACCTGGTCCACGAGTACGACGTCGCCGCCCGCGACGGCTCCCCGCTGCACATCGTCTACATCCGCCACGCCCCCGGCACCTGGTCCGGCGGACGGGACGTCATCGACGTCTACGAGGTCCCGACCGCGCTTGAGTGATGGTCCTCCGTGCCGCCCCGCCCCCAGCCGAACCGGCCGGGGCCGGTACGGCCGCGGTGGTCCCTCACCACCGCGAGCACGAGAGGAGCTGGACGTCATAGCGAAGGACTACTTCGAGGTGGACGTCCCGATACGGAACATGCAGTCGCCGGGCCTGCGCGGCTGTGACTGAGCGCTTCAGCTGGCCGGTGAGCGGCCGAGTTGGCCGGCCGAGCGTTCAGTGTCGGGCGCCGGGCGGGTCCAGAGGGTCAGGTCGCTGCTGGTGGCGACCGCGAGGGTGCGTCCGGACGGCGAGAAGCCGACGGCTCTCAGTTCGGAGTAGTTGGAGTCGAAGATGTGCCACCAGCCGTCGGCGTGCGGTCTGTTGTGGGGGATGCCTCCGTCTGCGGACAGCAGGACGCGGTCGTGCGGCCACTCGGGGCTGACGACCTCCAGGGTCCAGCCGTCCTCGGTGGTGGTGTGCAGGCCGCCTCCGAAGAGTCCCGAGATGCGTACTCGGGTCGAGGCGATGGGGCCGAGCCCTGGGCAGGAGAGATCTGGCACTGCGTCCGGGGTGCTGTCGTCGGGGTCAGGGTCACGGTCCCGGGCGATCTTCTCGCCGGTGACGGAGTCGAAGAGCCCGTGGCCGTCGACGGAGACAACCATGACCAGGTCGCGGCGATCATCGGGAGCGAAAGCGAAGCCGATGCCGAGCAGGCCACCGATGGGGATGAGCCCGTTCGAGACCGGGTGCCACGGGACAGGCGGCGCAACGACAGGGACAGACAGAACTGCTCTCGCAGACGCCGCTGGTAGCCAGAGATCAAAGTTCCTTCTCGCCTCGGATGGACGTTGGCCGCCCCAAGGCGATGACGTGCATCGTGCCAGATTCGAACGAACGTATGCCCCGCGCTCGATCGGCCGGCTGAAGCGCTCCTTACCTTGTTGGCGGGTTGATTCCGGTCCTTCGTACGATCGGGAGACCCGGGGGCCTGGGCGTGGCTTTAGCGCGCTCATGCCGTGGTTGTGGATTTGACTGATTGGCCGCCCAGTGCCCCGCGACGACACGGCCACTCATTGGGATAAGCGAACAGAGATCGCCTCGTAAGGACACGTCGGCGTGGTCGTCTGCAGGGACCAGTCAACCGATCGACGAAGGAGGCTCGGGTGCCCGAGCTCTGGGCGGGGACGGATGCCGGCAAAGCCGCGCATCACTGCACGGTGATCGACACGGACGGGACGAAGGTGCTCTCGCGCCGGGTGCCCAACAACGAACCCGACCTCCTGGAGCTGATAGGCGACGTCCTTGCGCTGGCAGAGGACGGCCCCGTGACCTGGGCCGTTGACCTGAACGCCGGCGGGGGCGCACTTCTGATCGCTCTGCTCACTGGTCATGTTCAGCGGCTGCTCTACATTCCTGGCAGCACTGTCCACCACGCCTCCCGTGGCTACCGCGGAGACGGCAAGACCGACGCGAAGGACGCCTACGTCATCGCCGACCAGGCACGGATGCGCCGGGACCTGCAGCCTCTGCAGGAGTGGGACGAGATCGCGGTGGACCTGAAGATCCTCACCGCCCGCCGTTACGACCTCGCAGCTGACCGCACCCGCGCCATCAACCGGATGCGAGCCCAGCTCCTGGAGTACTTCCCTGCTCTCGAGCGGGCCTTCGATTATGCCGCCTCCAAGGCGGCACTTGTCCTACTGACCGGCTACCAAACACCGGCTGGTCTACGCCGGGTCGGTCCGAGTCGGCTCGCGACCTGGCTGAAGAACCGCGAAGTCCGTGGCGCCCAGGCCATGGCAGATGCGGCTGTCGCCGCGGCCCAGGCCCAGCACACCGCTGTGGCCGGAGAGAGCACTGCCGCGGCTGTGGTCAACAGCCTGGCCAGGGCAGTTCTGGCTCTGGACGATGAGATCGCTGGCATCGACGCGCAGATTGCGGCCCGTTTCCGTGAACATCGCGACGCGGACGTGGTCCTCAGCATGCCCGGCATGGGCCCGTTGCTGGGGGCGGAGTTCATCGCCTGCACCGGCGGTGACATGGACGCCTTCGGCAGCGCGGGCCGCCTCGCCGGAGTCGCCGGACTCGCACCGGTCCCACGGGACTCCGGTCGCATCAGCGGCAACATGTGCCGACCCCACCGCTACCACCGCAGACTCCTGCGCGTCTTCTGCCTCTCCGCCCAGATCGCCGCCCGCTTCTGCCCCACGTCAAAGACCTTCTACGACCGCAAACGCGCCGAAGGTAAGAGCCACAAACAGGCGATTCTCGCGCTCGCCCGCCGTCGCCTCGACGTTCTCGGGGCCCTCATCCGCGACCAACGCCAATGGACAGCCCAGCCACCGCAACTGGGCCTGGCCAGCGCCGCATGAAGCGCACGCCTCGTCAGCTGCGGAGGGGCTTGCGCTGACGTGCCTCGGATGCCTGGTCACGAACATACGGGTCAGCGTCTGCTGCCAGCTGGTCGAGCACGGCCGAGGTCGCGGGGTCTGCGTGCTCTAGGGCGGGAAAGCGGCCCAACGCGATCGCGACCCAGGCTCGAACGCGGGGGTTCTCGTCGTTCGCGAGCAAGCGGATCTTCAACAGGGTTCTGGGCTGCTGAAGGAAGCCGAGGGAGCTGAGGGCAGAGATGCGCACCTGCGGGGAAGGATCGTCCAGCAGGTTCAACAGCAGGTCGACGGCCGCCTGCTCTGTCCCGTGACTGCCGAGTGTGCCCACGACCGCGCTGCGGATTCCTTCGTCCGAGTCCTGCGCGGCGTGGGCCAGCAGGTTGAGATCAGCGGGTTCGGGGACGAAGCCGAGCAGCCAGATCGCCGCCCTGCGAAGGTCCTCATCGTCGCTCACGGCGCACGGTAGGAGGATTTCGCGCGCGGCGGCCGGGTGCTCCTGCGCGAGTACATAGAGCGTCGTCGAGAGAGAGTCCTGGTCGTCACCCAGATTGCGGGAGTAGGCCCGCAACAGGGCGACAAAGGACGTGTGTCCGGCAGTCTCGGCCAGAATCCGAGCGATCACATGACGGGCGTACCAGTTGCTCGCCTCCACAGCTGCCGCGAGATGTTGTTCCAGGTACGGAATCAGATCCCGCCGCCGGGCGGCTACGAGCTCCTCTTCGATCTCTGCAAGGTCGTCGAGGTCGCACTCCGGATCCGAGAGTCCGGCCGCCAGCTCATCAAGGCGCGGGGTGAGATCATCCGCTGCCCGTTGGTCTTCCAACCCGTCCTCCTCATGCCCTTCAGACCCGCACCGAGCCTGCCGCTGCGGGTCTCCCTGCTGCTGTGCAGGCTGACGGAACGGATTGTCCAACAGATCTCTGACAACGGAGTTCGGTGCTGCCGGCCCGCTCCCTCCGCTCAGACCCTCTCAAGGTCCACACAGGACTCCGTGACCTTGACAAAAACGATTGGGAATCAGTCACAGCGGCGTGCACGTCTTCACCGGCCGGGCGACAGCTGCAGCGCCGCCATTGGGGCCGCGCACGAGGTCTACGTCGCCGCCCGCGCCGCGGCCGAGGCTGGCCTCGAAATCCCCTATGGGCGGCCGGACGGCTGGGGCGCCTGCGGATACCGGGCGGGCTGGGAGCTCGACTGGCCCGCCGCGAAGGCCAGCCCCTGGAAGAGCCCGTACAGCTGGGTCACCCGCCAGCCCTTCGAGCTGTAGATCTACCCCGGGACAGACGCACATCGGCGTCCAAACCAGTTCGCCTGTCCCGGGTCCAACCATCCCGTACATCAAGACGAGACGGAGAACCCAAGTATGTCGCCCCGCACCCGCGTTCAGGCCCGGATCGGGCAGCGCACCCTCTTACTGACCACAGCGGCCCTCCCCCTGACCGGCTGGACCCTCCACGCCCTCGCGCTTCACCGGCGGCTCGCCGCGACGAAGCGGGACCCGCTGACACGCCTGCTGCGCCGCGACTCCTACACCCCCCGCGCCCGCCGGCTCCTTGCCCGGCACGACGACGTGGCCGTGGTGCTGGTCGACCAGGACCACTTCAAGGCCGTGAACGACACCCTGGGCCACGCGGCCGGGGACGCGGTCCTGGCCGCGACCGCCGCCCGGCTCACCGACTGGGCTGGCCCGCGCGCATCCGTCGGCCGGCTCGGAGGCGACGAGTTCGCCGTCGTCTTGGAGCTGTCCGCCGGGTGCCTGGAGCAGCGCCTCGCGCAGTTGGTCCGGATGCTGCACACCCCGGTCGTCCTGGAAGACGGCCGTACGGTCGACGTCAGAGCCTCGGTCGGCGCCACGACCCCGCACGCGGTCAGCTCCCGAGACCTGAGCCTGCTGCAACGGGCCGCCGACGCTGCCCTGTACGACGGCGAGCACACAGGCCTGGCGCTCCTCGCGGCGCGGCAGCACGTCACGGTGCCGTCCATCAACGGCCGCCGGGCCGGCCGTCCGGGCACCAGCGTGTGGGGGCGGGCCCCATGAGCGCCTCGACCCTGCCCGAGCGCGACTGGATCCGCGGCATCAGCATCCGGCAGCCGTACGTGGCCCGCGTCCTCGCCGGTGCCAAGACGGTGGAGAACCGGCCCGTCCGGTGGCGGACCGGCGGGGTGCTGCTGCAGACGAGCAAGGCCGTCGACCGGCCCGCCCTGAGCGCCCCGCTCATCGGCCGCACGATCCGCGACCGCCAGCCGGTCACCGGCGCGGTCGTATCCGAAAGCACGGCCTAGGAGGCGTCCGCCCCGGCCCGGTCTTCCGCCCGAACCTGCCCGCGGAAGGCCGCGGGCGGCAGACCGTAGGCCTCGCGAAACGCCCGGCTGAACGCGGACGCGTGCCGGAAGCCCCGCCGGGCGCCGATGACGTGCACGGGCACCTCTTGGTGCAGCGGGTCCGCCAGGTCCTGGCGTGCCCGCGCGAGCCGCTGGCCCTGAAGGAAGGCCGCGACCGTCGTCCCGTCCCCCTCCTGCTGGAACACCCGGTGGAGATAGCTGACGGAGATGTGGTGGGCGGCGGCGATCGCGGGGACGTCCAGCAACGGATCGTCGGCGTTGTCCCGGATGAAGGCCATCACGCGGAGCGCCAGGGCTCGGCGGTGCGTCTCCGGGGTCAAGGACCGGTCCGCTTCGAGGACGCCGGCGAAGAGCGAGGCGACGAGATCGGCCAGTACGCCGCTCAGGCGCGGGCCTTCGGCCGGCCGGTAGGACCGGCTGTCCTTGGTCACCTGGTCGAGGAAGGTGGCCAGCAGGGCCCCCATTCCCTCGCGGGCCGAGATGCGCTTGCCGATGACCCGGCCAGCGGTGTGCGGGGGGAGCGGCAGCAGCGCCTTGGGTACCTCGACCCCGATGATCTCGACGGAATGCGGGCCGGAACTGATCTCGAACGGCCGTGACGTGTCACTGGTGTGGATGTCGAACACACCATGCACCACGGTGTCCTTGCCCAGCGTTACCGCGCCGGCCCCGCGTTTGATCAGCGAGAGGTGGAACGCCTCGGGGTCCGACCTCGCTATCAGCTTCGGTGTGCGCTGGAAGGTCAGGGGACGGCATTCCATCGGATAGACCGTGATTCCGCCGAGCGAGATGACGCGCTGGTTCACCCAGAAGTCGGCGGCGTGCTCACTGCGCATCTCCATGGGCGCATGCGTCTCCGACATCAGGGCCCGCCAGCTCTCGAAACGGTCGGCGGGCGCGAGTTCCGCGCTGCGGAACGTCCTTTCGGGCAGCATAATCACGGGTTTACACCGGCCGTGGCGGCCCGCGCAACAGGCCGGGGCCCCGGGGCGCGGGCGGCGGGGCGACTCTCCGTCAAGACACTGTGCACGCCAGGCCAATGCGCGGTGCTCCGGGGCTTGGCAGAGTGGGCGCTGGAGGGTTGGTGAGGGGACGGGAAACCGGAGCCCCCGCCGACGCCCGGGGGCCTCTCGCGGTCCCGGCACTGAGCTGACGCCGCCCGAGGACGGGGGT